>NZ_LQYX01000040.1:0-26356 GCF_001587475.1 Geobacillus sp. B4113_201601 | reverse complement strand
CGGCGGGTAAATATTTTTCGTTCGTCCGCCGCTCGTTGATCTCTCTTACTTGTTCAGCGCGATGGCTCCAAAGACGGACGCGATGCCCGTTGTCGGCCAAAACGAGCGCCAACGCCGTGCCCCAGCTTCCCGCTCCCAGTACGGCGATATTCTCCATCGTTTCCCACTTCCTTCGTCCCATTGTCGCAAGCGTGAAAAAGCAGCCGCATCGCTCCGTCTCCATCCCGCCTTCGCCAGAAACAGAGGCGGCCCCCAGCAGCTGAGCTGCCCTATGGAGCGCGCGCACTGACCTCCCCTGCCCGATCAAAAAGATCGGCTCTCTCCTTATTTCCGCGGACGGGCGATGATTTTGATCGGCGTGCCTTCAAAGCCGAACGCGTCGCGAATGCGGTTTTCCAAAAAGCGCTCATATGAAAAATGCATCAATTCCGGATCGTTGACAAACGCGACAAACGTCGGCGGTTTGACGGCCACTTGCGTCATGTAATAAATTTTTAGCCGCTTGCCGTTGTGCGTCGGCGTCGGATTCATCGCCACTGCGTCCATAATGACTTCATTGAGCACATTCGTCTGAACGCGCATCGCGTGGTTGTCGCTCACAAGCTGGACGAGCGGCAAAAGCTTATGCAGCCGCTGTTTTGTCTTCGCTGACACAAACAAAAGCGGCGCATAATCCAAAAATGGAAAATGATCGCGAATCTTCCGCTCAAACTCGACCATCGTTTTGTCGTCTTTTTCAATGGCATCCCATTTGTTGACGACCAAAATGACGCCGCGTCCGGCCTCATGGGCATATCCGGCGATTTTTTTGTCCTGTTCGATGATGCCTTCTTCGGCGTTTAGCACGACAAGCACGACGTCCGAGCGTTCAATGGCTCTTAACGCGCGCAAGACGCTATATTTTTCCGTGCTTTCATAAATTTTTCCTCGCTTGCGCATCCCTGCCGTATCAATGATAACATATTCCTGCCCGTCGCGCACGAACGAGGTGTCCACAGCGTCCCTCGTCGTGCCGGCGATATCGCTGACGATGACCCGCTCTTCGCCTAAAATGGCGTTCACTAGCGACGACTTGCCGACATTGGGGCGGCCAATCAAGCAAAATTTAATCACGTCCTCCTCATATTCCTGCCCGCCGCCTTTCGGGAAATGACGGACAACGGCGTCAAGCAAATCACCAAGCCCCGTCCCGTGCGCCCCGGAAATCGGATACGGCTCTCCAAAACCGAGGGCGTAAAAGTCATAAATCAAATCGCGCATCTCCGGATTGTCGATTTTGTTCACCGCGAGCACAACCGGCTTGTTCGAGCGATGAAGCAGCTTGGCCACTTCTTCATCGGCCGCGGTCACGCCATCGCGGCCGTTGGTCATAAAAATGATGACATCGGCCTCATCGATCGCGATTTCCGCCTGCTGACGAATTTGCACAAGCAGCGGCTCATCGCCGATGTCAATGCCCCCGGTATCGATCAAGTAAAACGAATGGTTCAGCCATTCGGCCCGGCTGTAAATGCGGTCGCGCGTCACTCCGGGTACGTCTTCAACGATGGAAATGCGCTCCCCGACGATGCGGTTGAAAATCGTCGATTTCCCCACATTCGGACGGCCGACAATGGCCACGACTGGATTCGCCATGCTACCACCCTTTATCGTCATTTTTATATCGTTCCTCGTGAAAAACGCCCTTTTCGAAAAGGGCATACCGCAGCTGCTTTATTTTATCAAAAAGCGAAACGCTCAACAACTAATGTTTGACGATAATAAGAAGCCCCTCGCTCAATTCATGGGCGATGCCATCCAAAATCGCCTCTAAATTAGCGGCGATCCGCACCATTTCCTCGTTGGTCTGACAAAGAAAGATCGGCGCGCCGCCGGCCACGGTTTCGCCCTTGGTCGTCACAATGGCCAAAATCATTTTTTCATGCGTCATCACCGCCACCTCCTCTCCGCTTCCAGGGCCGCTTCGCCGGCATGCGGATGGCGCTTTCAAGCACCGGAACGTTTTCAATGACCGCCTTCGCCTTCTCGACATCTTCTACTTGCGGCAAAACAAAAATACCGACGCGCCCATCGTTTAAGTCCCGCTTCGCGAGCGGCACGAGCGCCGGCGTCCCCGAGTCCCGATAAATGCCGAGCGCTGTTGACACATCGTGCAAAATCGCTTGCCGCTGGCCGAGGTTGGCGATCGTCGTGCGGGCGTTGAAATTTTTCGGCGTTAAAACAAACCCCATGCCATAGCGCAAAATTTCTTCGCGCCGCGCCGGCAAGCCAATGTTCATGATGTAGATGTTGTCCACATACAGCCCTGCCCCTTCAAAATGCGGCTTGACATACTGGACGTCGGCGATATCTTTCAGCCGGCTTCCGCTCATAAACCGCCGCGCCACCACCAAGCCGATGAGGCTGGCGGCCAGCGCCGCCCCAATGTTCCATACGAGATAGGCCAGCGTCGATAAAAAAGAAACAAAGATGACCAAATAATTTCGTCCTTCAAACACGATGGCGATCCCTTCAATATACGTCTTGCCGCGCGGCACGAGCTCATACTGATCAAGCTCGTTCAACGTGTTGCGCTCCATGTTGCGCACATCGCGAAATTGTGAGGCGGCCAAGGCCAAAAATGTGATCGCTGCGAACTCTTTTTCCATAATCGCCGGCACGGCGACCGTTCCTAATCCAGCGGCAATCGCTCCAAGCGCAAGGTGAATCGTCCGACCGTGCAAATACGTCGGGTATTGCCGGTAATCGGTGCGCAGCAAGTAAAGGCGCGTCACCACCCCGGCGATCACTCCGTATAAGATCGGAAACGTGTATTCATTCACGGCTGCCTCGTCCTCCTTATCGGCCGTTTTTCTTCGAGCTGGAAGGCAAAAAAGCGAATCATTTCCCAAACAAGCAGCGACGCCACGCTAATGGCAAGCGCATCAAGAAAAGAAAAGGAACCGATGACATAGTCGGGCGCCATGCGGTCAATCGCCAAGGCATACACCACCTCGCCTTGACAGCCGCCCATGGCGACACAAACAAGACGGGCGAAAAGCCGGCGATGAAACAACGCGCTGACGATCGCCAGCCACCAAGCAAGCAGCCATCGCTCATCAAGCCAAATCCACACCGGATCAAACAGAGCCAGCAGGCGCAAGGCGGCGTAGGCAAACGCCACCCCCGACGTCGACCACACCATCAGCAAGGAAGAGCACGGCCGCTGCTTCACCATCCCGTAGCAAGACGCGAACAAAAGGACAAAAAAGGACAGCGCCGCCCGCATCGAACCGATTTTCAATTCAAGCGAGGCGGAACTGATCATCAAAAGCGCAAACGCCGCCAAAGCGGTCCGCTCCGGTGTCTTTTTCATAAAAAAGGTCGCCATCAGCCACAGCAACCAACAGCCGACATAAAAATAAGCGCCTTCCATTTTTTCACTCCTTATGATGTTCATTATGCCACCTTTTCTCCTTTCTTAACCGTTCGTTCCGCGGCACAGCGGCATCTTTCCTATCGCCTCCGCCAAAAGGGCCGCTAGGTTTTTGTTGAAACACGGGCAAACGATCGAGCTTGCTCAGGAATAAACGCAAGAGTGAGCGAAAAAGAGCAGGCCTATCGAGAATGAAAAGAAGGGGGGAGAAGCCGGAGGGCGTCCAAAAGGATCAGGACACCTGTCTCATCGCCATATAAGTACCAGCCGTATCTCTGCCACACGATATTCTTTTGAGGGGGAGATCGCCTTTTCGGTCAGTCCCCTCCCCAACAGAAACTGTCCCCAAAAAGTCGGTGAACGATCTTTTTGGGGACGCACCATTTGCTGATCTCCGGTTGTAATAGGAGTACATATCACAAAGGGGATATTATTTCACGTTATTCACTTGGTTCATCTCGCCGTCGTCTTCAATGAATACTGCTTCCCAAATATTATTTCACTTTGTTCACTTGGTTGATTTGAAAATCGTTAAATGGAAGCCATTGAAATGGTTCGGTATAATTTCGCATTCGAACGAAATATTGATGTTGATTATCTTCCATTTTGAGAACGAGCTCAAAGGCATGACTTCCTTTTTTCGTCTTTGACAAAATTTTGAATCGAAGCGGATGATTTAACGAACGAATTTCCTCCACCGCCTTCGGATCCGAGCGGAAATTCACTTTCTCAACTGATAAGTTGTCTAATTGTGTTCGTAACTGGTAATTCAACAACAAAGTAGAATGACCTAGCAACGGAATGAACATAATGAGAAATATCAAACTTGGAAAGAGATAGGCAAGTATTTTTCTTGGGATAAAATCATGAAACACTACAATCAAAATCAAAATCAAAATAAGAAAGAAAAATAGGAAGTTGAAAAACAAAGATACCATAAATCTGCCTTCTTTCCATATCAACTTGAAAATTTGCGCAATATCCATGCTCTGAAAGAGGAACCTCTCCAGAGCCGGTGATTGAACTTTGCAATGTCATTGCTTAACTAGACAAACCTTGTTGCAGCGCTCCTACTTTTCACGCGTTCCCCCATTGATAAAAGGAATCAGCGATCTTTCACGTTATCCCTGCGCATCCTCAACGCCTTGTCCTTTCCTCCAAGATCCCATGTATAAAATCCTTGGTCGAAATCCATAGTAAAAATGATCCTTGGACAGAAAGGAGCAACGTATCATGGGAAACGACCGGCAGGAGAAAAAACTGAAACAGTCGCGGCAAGTTCAGTCCGACCGCGACCAGTCGCTTTCGTATCAAGGAGCCGCTCGGCTCGATACACCAGACGAAGCGCGCGAACGGAACAAGCACTAGCAGGCTGGTGAAAAACCGCTGTCACACACCAATCGGCGACATTTTCATTCCAAAAAGAAAGCTGATTCTGCGAGGTTTCTCTCATTGAGAAATGAGTAGAACTCAGCGGTATTTTGCCCTAAATCACCGGCCTTCTAGAAGGCCGGTGAAAAACCGCTGATTCCTTTCATCAATAGGAGAATGAGCGAAAAGCAGGACCGATGTAACAAGGTTTTTCTAAGTGAGAAATAACATTGTAAAGCGGTATCACGATTAAATCACCAGCCTCCTAGAAACCTGATGAAAAACAACGTTGTTCGATTGGTGAGAAATGACAAGGAATGAAATGATGACGTTGCAAGAATTTTCCGTTTGAGAAACACGGTTCGAGAGCAGTAGTTCCCCTTCAACATCGGCCTTCTAGAGGAAAAGCGCAGGCGTCCCCACGGAACGGACGCCTGCACTTTTTTTGACCGCGGGAGCAGCCGGCCAACCAAAGAGGCCGCGGCGGGCAGGCCGGCTTCATTTCTCGGTTGTTTGGCGTGAAAGCCCGCACGCCGGCTTTCGTCTTTCGGCACCCCAACAACAAAGAGAGGGGGCCCGAACGACCGAGCCCCCTTTTTCACCGCTGTATCTCGCTTGCCGTTTCTGCCGCGCGAGGGTGGGCCGATTCGGGAGACGGGCGACCGTTTCGGCCCTCTTTTTTACTGCTGTGCACCGCACCTTGTGCGCGTTTGATCCGGCGTTCGATCACCGTCTGTTATTTTAATTTTTTCAGCTGTTCGCCGATCACTTCGCCAAGCTGAAAGCCGCGCGCTTCCGCAGTCCTTGTGTACGAGCTGTAATCCTCGGCCGGCGCAGCCGCCTCTTCTTCAAGCAGCGCGCGAATGCTCAAGGAAATGCGGTGCTCCGCTTCGTTGACATCGAGCACTTTTGCCTTGACTTGATCGCCTTCTTTCAGCACTTCATGCGGCGAACCGATGCGGCGATTGGCAATTTGCGAAACGTGGACCAGTCCTTCGACGCCCGGGAAAATTTCCACAAATGCCCCGAACGACGCGAGCCGCTTCACCGTTCCCGTCACGACATCCCCCGGCTTCACTTTGGCGCTCACGCCTTCCCACGGGCCAGGCAGCGCTTCTTTGATCGACAGCGACAGGCGTCCGTTTTCCGGATCGACAGCCAACACTTTGACTTTGACGGCATCGCCTTCTTTCACCACATCGGCCGGATGGGCGACACGCGTGTGGGAAAGCTGGGAAATATGTACGAGCCCATCAAACCCACCAACATCGACAAAGACGCCGAAATCAGCGATGCGGCGGACGACGCCATCGAGCACTTGCCCCGGCTCGAGACGGGAAAGCAGCTCTTTTTGCTGCCGCTCTTGCTCTTCCTCTACGACCGCCCGGTGTGACAAAATGACGCGATTTTTCTCGCGGTCCAGCTCCACGACTTTGACGGCCAACGTTTTTCCCTTGTAGTCCGAAAAGTCTTCAACATAGTGGGGCTCAACGAGCGACGCCGGAATGAAGCCGCGCACTCCGACATCGGCGACAAGCCCGCCTTTGACGATGTCCTTGACGACCGTTTCAAACGTTTCGCCGCTTGCGAATTTGCCTTCCAGCTCCTCCCACGCCCGCTCGGCGTCGACCGCTTTTTTGGACAAAATGAGCAGCCCTTCTTCCCCCTCTTGACCTTCTTCGACCTTCTTGACTTTGACCGTCACCTCATCGCCAACAGCGACGGCATCGCTCGGTTTCTCAATATGCAAGTTCGACAGCTCGCTGATCGGGATGATCCCGCTTTGTTTGCTGTTTTCCACCTCAACAAGCACTTGCTTATCCTCGAGCTTGACCACTTTGCCGCGGACGATGTCGCCCACCTCATACACGTTCACTTGCACATTCATCTCTTCCGTCATCGCAAAACCCTCCTTCATCGACTAGCAACTGTCAAAAGCGCGCCTCGCACCGTGGCCGCGGCCGGCTGTCGGCAAACGAAGGACGCTTTTCTAATTAGTATACCATATTTTCTCAATCAACATGTACTAGAATGCTTAACGATGTTGTTCAAGCAGCTGGCGAATATGATCCATAATGTAATCGGCCGCTTCCTCCGGGCTCGCCTTCCGCTCTCGCAGCGGCGTCATGTCGACCGGCGCCCCGTATACGACTTTGAGCGGCCGAAGCGGTCGGTACGGGCCGATGATGGCGCACGGAACGACGGCGGCATCGGTGCGCAGGGCGAAAAAACCGACTCCCGGCAACGGCTTTTGCAACCGCCCGTCTTTGCTGCGCGTCCCTTCTGGAAAAATGCCGAGCACTTCCCCTTGTTTCAGCACCTCAAGCCCCATGCGCAGCGCCTGACGGTCATTCATGCCGCGTTTGACCGGAAACGCGCGCAAATGATGAACGAGCGTTTTGACAAGCGGCGTGCGGAACAGTTCCTCCTTCGCCATAAACCGAACCGGCCGCGGCGCCGTGATGCCGACCACTGGTGAATCGAGGTTGCTGATATGGTTGGCGCACAGAAGCACAGGCCCCTCGTTTGGAAATTGTTCCAACCCGATCGTTTGGATGCGGTAAAAAGGGGTGAGCACCCCGTTAACGACCACCTTGGCGAACGAATAAAAATCCACCCTCATCCAATCCTTTCGTTAACAATGTCCATGATTCGCTCCGCCACCTCTTCCACCGACAGCGACGTCGTATCGATTTCGACCGCATCGGGAGCCTTGCGAAGCGGCGCTGTTTCCCGCTCCGAATCGAGACGGTCACGGCGAGCGATTTCTTCTTTAAGCGTTTCCAGATCGGACGGAAAGCCGCGGGCGATGTTTTCCTCGTGCCGACGCCGCGCCCGCTCTTCCACCGAAGCTTTCAAGAAAATTTTCACTTCGGCATCTGGCAACACATGCGTTCCGATATCGCGCCCGTCCATGACGACGCCTCCGCCCTTCGCCAACGCGCGCTGGCGGGCGACCATCTCTTCGCGCACAAGCGGGTGCTTGGCCACCCATGATACCGCCTTCGTCACCGCCTCGCCGCGGATGACATCGGTGACATCTTCACCGTTTACCAACACCTGCTGTCCATGGCGCGATGGCTTCAATTCAATATATGTATCGCGAAGCAGCGACAAGAGCGCCTGTTCATCATCGATATCGATGCCGCACGTCAACGCGCGGTACGTCAGCGCGCGGTACATGGCGCCTGTATCGATGTACACGTAGGAAAGGCGATGGGCAATGAGTTTGGCAACGGTGCTTTTCCCCGCCGCCGCAGGTCCGTCGATCGCAATGCTAATTCGTCGTTTCATAATTCCTCCTGCTTGGTCCAAAGTGATGAGTGCATAAAGAAAATGCAGGAAACTCCTGCATGTGTCTACGTTCATTGTATCATATTTGCCGTCAACGGTCGACGGCCGTTTCGACCGATTTCATTTTTTCCTGTTTTGCGACCCCTTCATATTCGTACACCTTATTGATGTAAAGCTCGATCGGGGTGTAGAGGGCAAGCCATTGGGCGACAAGCAAACAGATTGCTTGGATAAGAACGAGCTTCCATAACAGCGTTTCCATCCGTTTCATCGCGTTCACCCGCCTCCCTTTTTCTAGCAGTATTCCACCTCCCTTGCCGCTTTATTCCTTTTTCCGTTCTTCGAGCTGCCGCTCAAAGCTGTAACGAATAAGGCGAAGACGGTCCTGCGGGTCAAGTTCAGTGAATTCGACCGACGTTTTCGCCGTATGTTGCCCGTTCGTCACTGTGCGCACGACGGCGGCTTTCGTCTGAACATAATGATACTCCCCCGAGCGCATGGGCAGCACAAGCCAAAGTTCAACCGGCATTCTAGGATGCAAAAGCGGTGCAACAGCCGGCGGAACAACGAGCGCCGCGCCGCCGGCGCTAAGATCCACGGTCATCGTCGCAAAAGGGGCGAACTCGCCGTTGAGCGGATGGACAGCGGCATCGACGTTCGTTTTCACCCGCACGTAACGGCGGCGTTGAACGCGCAGAAGCGCTTCCTCCCCCGGATAAGATAAAACAATCATCGGCAGCGGAACGCGCACTTTCCCTTTCACTTCTGTGTCAAACAAGTATAAGCCCCCATCCTGCCCGACCACGCTCGCCTTGAATTGCATGCCGTTTAACAAATACACCGTTTTTCCGTTTGTTTGATCGACCGGATAACCGATGTGAACCGCCCCGTCGCCGATGTCGAGCACCTTGCTCTGATATTGCTGCGCCGAGCCGTCCAGCGGTTCAAGGCGGATCGAATCCCCGATTTTGATCGTCATCGTTCTCTTTTCCCCTTTTCAGCCAGCTTCGCTGAGACATTCGCCTCTGTCTTTGAATGGTTGTTCAAGACAATTATACCATATCGTCCTTCAGACTTGTTACCCATTCCGGCATGAAAATCATCGCGCGCCGCACGGGATGGTGGTGGAAACGTTCCATGGACAGCGTTTGGCCCGCTGTCCGAGGGTGAGAATAACCCCATGGACAACGTTTGGCCTTCCACCCGAGGATGAAAATCAACGCTTGCCGACGGAATTTTCACGGAAAAGATCCATGGGCAATGGTTTGCCCTCCACCCGGGGATGAAAATCCGCGCCAGTGCGGCATTTTCACGGAAAATTCAACGGGCAGCGTTTTCCCTCCATCTAGGGCTGAACATCACGCGCCAGTGCGGCATTTTCACGGAAAAGATCCATGGGCAGCGTGATCTGCCCTCCACCCGGGGATGAAAATCCTACGCCAGTCCTGCATTTTCACGGAAACGTTCCGCAAGCCATGGTTTGTCCTCCCTCCGAGGATGAAAATCCGCGCAATTCTACTTCACAGAAACGTTCCATCGACAGTGTTTGGTCCGCCATCCAAGGGTGAGAATAACCTCATGGACAACGTTTGGCCCGCCGTCCGGGAATGAACCGAAGGGCGGTGCGTGTTCAAAAAAGCAAGAAAAGACGCCCGTGCTTTCGGGCGCCTTTCCTCCTTTATCCGTAAGCGGGTTCAACGCTTTCTAATTTTTCCACTTTTTCCTCTAGTCCTGTTGAGGCGTTGATGAACAGCTGGTACGTATCGTCGCCCATCGTTCCTAAAAATTCATAGCAAAGCACCGGCTTTTGCAAATCGTTCATAATAACCGCTTGGCGCTGTTCCATCACCTTTAAATGCGGGTTCAACTTTTTCTTCGCCGCCTCGACGGTGAGTTTCGGCTTCGGCAGCGGACGCGGAATGGACGATGATAAATAGTCGCGCGCGGTAAAACCGACTACACGGCCGTTATCGAGCGCCACTTTCATTTGCACCGCTTCCGGGTAGATGCGAACGCCGTTTTCGCTTTTGACGAACGTAAGCACCGCCACATTGTCGTATTGCGTGCTGTCATACAGCTCAAATCCGGTAAAGCGATGCCGTTTCAAAAACGCCAGTCCGCGGTTGGCCGCTTCATGCAAACCGATGTTTGGTTTGCCGATCGGACGGCTGTTCAGCACCCAAATCGGGTAGCCGCCGTTTTTGGTGATATCCATGTAAATATCGCCCTTTGTTTTCGGATCATGAATCGTTACGCTGTAAAAGCGGTCGTCCGCCCCTTTGCCGCTTTCCGTCACCTTGATGTCTTCCGTTCCCTTTAACCCGAGGAAATCGCGAGCGATCCGCCGCGCTTCCGCCTTCGAAATCGGGCCGCCCTTCGCGCGCACGAACCCTCTTTCTTCATTGGCAAGACCGATAAACGACGGGCCAAACTCCGAAGAACTGGAGAACGTATCCACGTTTTTCTCGACCGCTCGAAACCCATCGATGATGATGTTGTCCCCTTTTTGGTCGCTCGTCGCCAACGCCAGTTCGACATCCATCCAACGCAAATTGTTTTCAAGCACCAAATGTTGGACGTTGCGCAATTCTTGGCGAATCTTGCCAGCGTTTTGATACAACGCTTGCAGCGTATGGTATTCTTCCTTTGTCAACGGTTCTTTTTCCAAATCGCGCACCGCTGTCCGGTAGCTGAACTCGCCGATGCGCGACAAAAACTCCTGCGTTTTATTGAAGGGCAGAAGCGACAGCGGCAGCTGGCCGACATCGGAATGGGCTTCCGAGGCGATTTTCCACACCTCGGCGAGCGCCGGCGACAACGATGCGTGCGAATTCATCGCCAACGTTGCTCCTAGTTTGTCATGAAGCAAGTCGATTTGGTAAGCCAAATCGTGAAACGCGCGTTGATAGTTGTTTTCCGCGTGAATCAAAATCGCGTTTTTTTCTTGGTGCTCGCGATACCCCCAATAGCCGGTGCCGATGACAGCAAGCGCAAGCACCGCCAGCAAAACGGTTCGAATCATCCGTCTCCCTCCTTTTATTTACAGAAAATATGGTTCCCGATCCGCTTAATTTGCGGCCGACTCCAAATCCACGCGTTCGTCGCCGTCGCCGGGTTGAAATAATAAATGGCCCCGCCGGTCGGATCCCAGCCGTTAATGGCGTCCAACACCGCCTTTTTCGCTGTTTCGTTCGGCGTCAGCCAAATTTGTCCATCGGCGACCGCCGTAAACGCCCCTGGCTGGAAAATCACCCCAGCTACCGTATCGGGAAACGATGGGTGTTCGAGGCGGTTTAAAATGACCGCGGCGATGGCCACTTGTCCGATGTACGGTTCGCCGCGCGCTTCTCCATAAACGGCGTTTGCCATCAATTGGATATCGTTTTGCGAAAATCCTTTAGGGACGTTGGACGCCGTCGCTTTCACCGTCCGCCCCCCTCCGCCGCTCCGCTTTTTCACTTGCTGGCTGAGCGGAATGCCCCCGTAGTGGGTGAAGTCGTTTCCTTGACGGATTTGTTCTTTGACAAACGACTCGTCATATTTCGAAGCTCTCACCAGCTTTTGTTTTGTCTCTGCACCGGCCAATCCATCGACCGGCAGGCCGTACTCATACTGAAAATGGCGAAGCGCCCAATACGTGCGCCAGCCAAATACCCCATCAATTTTGCCGTTGTAAAAACCGAGATACTGGAGCCGTGCCTGCAGCTCGATGACATCATCGCCAACCGCCCCGCGCTGAATCACTTGCGGCGAAAAGGCCGCGGCGTGACCCATCGGATACAGCGCCGCCCATACACCGAGCCAAAGCAACAGCAACGTTTTCCTTGCCATCTGCAAACCTCCCGTCAGCACTTGCCGTTTTTATCCCTATTTTCCTTCGTTTTGCTCGTTTTATACAAAAAAAAAGCCAAGCGATCACGCTTGGCTGTTGACGGACGGCAGCGCTGCAGTTCGAACCGCCCCTTTCGCCTGTTTCACTTTGCGCAGCGCCACCCACCATAAAGCGAGCAGAAACGGCGCCATGTAGTAGCTCCATCGCTCTTTCGCGAGCAGCAGCCAATCATAGACGCCGTGGAGGAAAAACGGCAGCAAAAACGACAGCCATAAATAATAGCTGCGCTTTTGGCGGGCGAATTTCGCCTTGCCAAAGTAAAACCCCATGATGACGGAAAAGAGCGCATGGCTGGACACCGGCAGCAGCGCCCGGACGAACGCTGTCTCCACGCCGTTGGCCAACAAATACAGCAAATTCTCCAACGTCGCAAATCCGAGTGAGACGCTGGCGCTGTAGACGATGCCATCATACGGCTCGTCAAATTCGTCATCATCATACACAAAAAAATAGACGACAAACCATTTCACAAATTCCTCCAGCAACGCGGCGGAAAGAAACGCTTCGGCCATCGGCGACGAAACGATTCGCTCTTCGGCAAGCACGTACTGGATGAACATGATCGGAAAGACGAGCAAAGCGCCGAACAAAAACATGCGCAACACAAATGAGAGCGGCTCCGCCTCGTATTCATCGCGCAAGTAAAAATAGCTGAGCAGCGCCACTCCGGGAGCGACGCCGGCGGAAATCAGCGAAAACATATCGATCCCCGTTTCTCTGTATTTTTATCTCTATCGTATCATGAAAACCGAGGCAAAAAAAGAGAAATCGCGCCGGCCGTCCGCCTAAAAGGCGAACAAACCATCGAGCGGGGCATCGGAGGCGAGGGCGACGGCCAGCTTGATGCGCGCCTTTTTCGCGTCGTAATCGCTGCCGAGAATGACGCCTTTTTTATGCAAATCATAGGCGCTGCCGAGATAGTCGTACGTTGTGTACACCGCTCCTTCTTCGGCGCTTGTCGTCACCACGACTTTGATCCCCATTTCAATAGCTTTGACGATTTCATCGACCATTTTGGGCGCCACTTGGCCGCGGCCGACTCCTTCGAGCACCAAACCGGCGACCCCGCTCTCGCGCGCGGCCCGGATGAACTTCCCGTCCGCTTCCAAATAACATTTCACAATGTCGACGGGCGGAAGCGGGCGGATGAGTTGGTAATGTTCGCGGCGAACCGGCTTTTGATACACATGCACTTCATCATTATCAATAATCCCCAAATAACCGAAACCAAAGGCGTTAAATCCTTGAATGTTCGAAGCATGCTCTTTTTTTACGTATTTGGCGGCAAAAATGCGTTCATTGAACACGACGACCGTGCCCGTCCCGCGCAGCGGCTCGGCGCAGGCGGCGTAAACGGCGTGGCGGATGTTGATGTACACGTCGCTGCCCAAATCGGACGGAGCGCGCTGCGAACCGGTGACGACAATCGTCCGCGGGTCATCGATCGTCAAGTCAAGAAAGTACGCCGTTTCCTCAAGCGCATCCGTCCCATGGGTGACAACGATGCCGTCGACCGTCGGATCGGCGAAATGCGCTTCGATCCGCTGTTTGAGTTCGAGCCAATGGGAAAACGTCAAATGCATGCTCGGCAATTGAAATACGCTTTCGACGATGATTTCTATATCATTTGGCAAATGGCACATCGCCGCCAACTCCTCGCCGCTTAACGCTCCTGCCCGGAGACGGCCGGAGCGCTCGCTCCGCTTGCTGGCGATCGTGCCCCCCGTCGTCAACAAAACGACTTTTCGTTTCATCCTATCGTTCACCTGCGCTTTCTATTTCCACTAAAGCCCCCGCCTCCCCGCCGCGACAAGGCGGCAAGGTCGTCGCGTTAAGAAGACGCGCCCCGCTCACGACGGGCGAGGCAGGCAGCGATCGCCTCCCCATGAAACCGTCCGTTTTCAATAAAAATCTCATTGGCATTATTGCCCGCCGCGATCACGCCGGCGATAAACAGTCCGGGAACGTTCGTTTCCATCGTCTCGGGATCGTAATGCGGGCGGCCGCTTTCCGGATCGACGTGGACGCCGATGCTCGTTAAAAAGCGATGGTCGGGATGATAGCCGGTCATGGCGAACACAAAATCGTTTTTGATCGTTTTCGTTTCTCCGTCGACTTCATACACGACCGCGTCCTCGGTAATTTCTTTCACATGGGCGCGAAACTCCATGCGAATGACGCCTTTTTTGACGAGCGCATCAAATTCGGGCAAAATCCACGGCTTAATGCTCGGCGAATAGTCGCTGCCGCGATACAGCACGGTCACGCGCGCTCCCGCTTTCACCAGCTCCATCGCCGCATCGACGCTCGAGTTTTTCCCGCCGATGACGACGCAGTCGGTGTTGAAGTACGGATGCGCTTCTTTAAAGTAATGCATCACTTTCGGCAGCTCTTCCCCCGGCACGTTCATATAGTTCGGATGGTCGTAATACCCGGTGGCGATCACGACGTACGAGGCGCGATACTCGGCTTTCGACGTTTCCAGCGAAAACGTTCCGTCTTGTTGGCGACGAACTGCTTTCACTTCCTCAAATGTGTTGACGCGCACGCGCTTGCGAACAACGACTTCCCGATAATAAGCGAGCGCTTGATTCCGCGTCGGCTTCCGGTTTTCGGTGACAAACGGCACCCCACCGATTTCGAGCCGATCGCTCGTGCTGAAAAACGTTTGATGCGTCGGAAACCGGTAAATCGAATGGACGATGTTGCCTTTTTCGATCACAAGCGGCGAAAACCCGGCGTCCTGCAAAGCGATCGCCGCCGCCAACCCGCATGGGCCGCCGCCGACGATGATGATCGTTTCTTCTCTCATGTTTTTGTCACCTCGCACGAAGCAAAAAATCCCCTATCTTATGATAGGGGATTTCGCGAAAGCTTGCAAACGTCAACGCTCGCCGCGTCATACCCAACCGCGGAATCGGCACGCTTCCGCCATTTTGCGGACGCCGACCATGTAAGCGGCAAGGCGCATATCGACGCGGCGCGTTTGCGCCATTTCGTATACGTTGTTGAACGCTTTGACCATCACTTTTTCCAGCCGCTGCTCGACTTCCTCTTCCGTCCAATAATAGCCTTGGTTGTTTTGCACCCACTCGAAATAGGACACCGTCACGCCGCCAGCGCTAGCGAGCACATCCGGGACAAGCAAAATGCCGCGCTGCGTTAAAATTTCCGTCGCTTCGAGCGTCGTCGGCCCGTTCGCCGCTTCGACAACGATGCTCGCCTTGATGCGCGGAGCGTTTTCGGCCGTGATTTGGTTTTCGATGGCCGCCGGCACTAAAATGTCGCAGTCGAGTTCAAGCAGCTCTTTATTCGAAATCGTATTTTTAAACAGCTTCGTCACCGTGCCAAAGCTGTCGCGCCGCTCGAGCAAATAGTCGATATCGAGCCCGTTCGGGTCGTACAGCGCGCCGTACACATCAGAAATGCCGACCACTTTTGCTCCGGCGTCGTGCATAAATTTCGCCAAATAGCTGCCGGCGTTGCCGAACCCTTGAACGACGACGCGCGCCCCTTCAAGCGATAAGCCGCGTTTTTTCGCCGCCTCGCGGATGCAAATCGTCACCCCTTTGGCCGTCGCCGTTTCCCGGCCGTGCGAACCGCCCAAGACAAGCGGTTTTCCGGTAATAAAGCCCGGGGAATCAAACTCGCGGATGCGGCTGTACTCATCCATCATCCACGCCATAATTTGCGAGTTCGTAAACACGTCCGGCGCCGGGATGTCTTTCGTCGGGCCAACGATTTGGCTGATGGCGCGCACGTAGCCGCGGCTTAGCCGCTCCAGCTCGCGGAACGACATCGTGCGCGGATCGCAGACAATGCCGCCTTTGCCGCCGCCATACGGCAAATCGACGATGCCGCATTTTAAGCTCATCCAGATCGATAGCGCTTTCACTTCGCGCTCCGTGACTTCCGGGTGAAAACGCACGCCGCCTTTCGTCGGACCGACCGCATCGTTATGCTGGGCGCGGTAGCCGGTGAAAATTTTCACTGTTCCGTCATCCATGCGCACCGGAATGCGAACCGTCAACACGCGAATCGGCTCTTTTAACAGCTCGTATACTTCCTCTGGATAACCGAGCTTCTCTAACGCTCTATGTATAACAATCTGTGTCGACGCCAGCACGTCGTATTGTTGTTCCTTTTCTTCCGTATGCTTATCGGCTGCCATACGTAAACCTCCTATAAGCTCGCTAGAATAGTTTGTCGCCTTCCATGTCATAGTATACACCTTCTGTGAGCGGATGCAAAGGAAAAATCATAAGAAAACAGCAAGCGTTCCTCGCGACATTATTTACGGCTGGAAAATTTACGGCTGGAAACCTTCTAAGGTGCCCCCATCAGCTTTCATCAAGCGGCAGGCCAACGATGACGCGCTTCCTTGGCCCATTTTCGAATTCGGGTGTTTTTCGGCCGGCGCAACATATCGCTCGAACAAAGCCGTGAGCACGTATAACCGTCACGAAAAAAGGGCCTCCCGATCCTTTTTGGGACACCCTCTTGCCCGCCTCAGTGGGCGCGAAAATAACGGACGAGCTGCTCGATGGTGCGGTGTTCGATCAGCCGTTTTCCATACTCTTGCACACGGTGTATCGTAATCGTGGCCGGATTGCCGAACTCGGCCAGCAAGGCGACAAAGTTATCGAGCGGAATGGGAGGCTCTTGTGGAACATGCAAGTAAAAGCGGTCTTGATACGAATAAAGCGCGCCGTCAAGGCAGCCGACCGCATGCAGGCGATGAGCGAGCTGGATGACATCTTCGAACGATTGAAATTCGTAAAATATGTCATCGCTCTCATCGAGCGTTACTTGCATTTCGATATAATCGTCGGCGAACTCTTCTTCCATGTCATCGTAGTCGCCTTCGTTCGTAACGATAACGACCATGCCCTGCGCCGGTAAAGAGTACACTTCGACCGCGATCGATCCGTTCACTTCAAAGCCGAGCTCTTCGCTTGCTTCCTCGATCATATCGCGGAACAGCTGATGGACTTTCAACGTGTCTTTCCATAAATCGTCTTTGGTCAGCCCGCGGTCCAACAAATCGTCGAATGTCAGGAAAATTTTTATCTTGTTGTGGGTCAAGCGCTCCAGACGCATCGGCAACCCCTCCTTACCTACAGAGCCATCTCTTACCGTTATTGTATGTCGGAACTGGCAATTGGTTCGTTTGTTGTTATTAATGAGTTTACATCGTTTCCCGGGTTTTAGACAAGCATTTTTTCTCGGTTGCTCCCCCGATAACCATACTTCCTCCTGCTAAAGCCGGCCGTCTTCAAGCAGCCGGCGTCCTCGTAACGTCATCATACCATAAAAGAAGGAAAAAGCGAAAAAAAGCGCCGCCAGCCGCCAATGAAACTGAAACACCCAGTAAAAATGGCTAAGCGCCGCTATGCTTATCAACCACTCACCAATGCGAACCCGCCGTCCGGCCAACCAACTCACCGCCCCGATCATCGCCCGGCGAAGCAGCGCGCCGTTCGCAGCGACCCCGAGAAAAAAACAGCCGAAAGCAAGCCATGATCTTAACGGGGAGAACAACAGCTGCGTCCAAAACAAAGTGGGAGAAAACGGCTCTAGCGGCGGGAGCCAATGCAAAAACAAGTAACTGCACAAGACCGCGACCATCGACGTCATCCATAACCGGCGCATAACGTTCCTCCGCGATTTTCTTGCACACAAGGGGGAACGAATGATGTGGATGTATGAAAACAAACTGCAATATCCGGTCCGCGTCAGCACGTGCAACCCGCGGCTCGCCAAATACTTAATCGAACAGTACGGCGGAGCGGACGGAGAGCTCGCTGCGGCGCTTAGCCGTTTCCCGCGCTCGGCCACAGTTCCGGCCGCCAAGCGCCGACAGCGGGGCCCAAGCGGACAGCAGGAGAAGATCAGCGATGTTCGTAATAGAGATTGATGTCATATTCGCGCTTCATCCATGCAAACACCTGATGGCGCTTGTTCCATTGTTCCTCCTCTTTCCATAAATCAATGCTTTTTTGGATAATTTCACAGCGGAGCGCGTGAAACTCCTCTTCCGCCTTTTCACTTTTTCCTTTATAATAAACAGCCGCCCAATACAAGGTACATAGAAAAAGAAGGAACGATACGTGAACGGGCGCGGCAAAAAACCATGCGAACCGCTCGCTCCATGTGCCAAACGCCGCCCCGTTGAGCACTATATAAAGAGAGAAGACAGCCAAGCCGGCAAAAGCCGCCACCTGCAAGAGCAATGTTCTTTTTTTTAAATATTCCCACTTTCTTTTCCGCTCGATGACCGCGAGCAACATTTCTTTCGTCACTTCGTCAAGGGAAAATTCAGCGGGAAAATGGGCCATGGCGCTCCCCCCTTCCTTGTCCTCTCTATTGTCCATCCTATGCAGCAGCAAATGAGGGTAGAACCGAAAGGGGGACGCCGGCCCTAGTTTTCTGACGGCTGCTCCTCCTGTTTTTCGGCGAGCGGAATGCGCAACGTCTGTCCCGGCTGCAGCCGGTTTGAGGACAACCCGTTTTCCTTTTTGATCATGTCCATGCCGCTTGGCGTCCCGTAATATTTCATGGCGATGCTGTAGAGAGTTTCATTGGCCGCCACGACGTGGGTGATCGTCTTGCGGTTGCCGGCTGAGCCGCCCCGCTGCTCGCCCGCCGGTCGTTCATCCTGCCTTGCCGTTGACGGAGACAGGGTGTCTTCGTTGTCCGTTTCGCGAATGATGCGCACCGTCTCCCGGCTGCTGTTTTCGTCATGGCGGACGATCGCCACCGTCCCCGACTCGGATTGGACGTGATGAAGCGCGAGCACCGCCGCCGGCAGCGTCAAAAACAGAAACATCAGCAGGCGAGCAGGGATGTATTTTCGTTTTTGTTCTTCTTTTTGCCGCCGCCGTCTCAGGCGGGAAGACGGCGCACGTTCCTCCGATTCCGACCGCCGTGTTCGGGCGGAGCGCTCCGGTGTCCGTTCCATCGCTTCACTCCCTTTCCTCCATCCCCCGGTGTAAGCGAATTTCGAGGGCAAGCACAACGTCAATCAAAAAATGGGCCGTGACGGGAACCCATAGACTGCCGGTTTGCTCGTAAAGCACGCCAAGGAACAAACTGAGCAGAACGACCAGCAAAAACAAAAACCATTTTTCTAAGTAGCGAACATGCAGCAGCGCAAAAATGGCGCTCGCCGCCCAAAGCCCCCCATGCGTCTGCACAACACCGCGAAACAGCCACTCCTCCGCCAGCGCGATGAGCGCACATAAAAAAACGATGTGCGGAACCGACCGCCGGCGGAAAATTTTTTCGTTCACCCCGCCATCGTCATACCAGTCATTAGGCAAACAGCGCATGGCCCAAAACTCGACAGCGAGCACCGCCGCCGCTCCGCCCACTCCGTAGATCAAGACATCGTCCGCAGCAAACCGCCAAAGCCGGCGCCATTCGGCCCCGTCAAACAACAACAGCGAAGCGATGCCGGCAGCCGCCAGAAGCAGCGCTTGCGTCAAGTAAAGATGAAACAGCACTTCGCGTTCGGTCATATGACGAATTTGTTCACTTTGCCGCTTCATGGGGAGGCCTCCCGCCAAAAAATAGATTCCACAGCTCCTCGCGCCAATCGCGAACAAAAACGGCCGTCTGACGGCTCTCGCGGCCTACATAGTCGTCGAGCGACAAGCCGCAGCGGTCGCAACAGCGGTCCGGGCGGACGGCCAACTCTTCGCCGAACGCATGAACAAGGCGGGAGCGGCGGCACGAAAGCTCGTGCACCCATCCTTCCATCTCCCGGACTTTTTTCCGTTTCCACCGGCGCCGCTCTTCCACGGCGGCCGCCACCCGTTCGCCAAGCAGCGCCGGCGCCCCAAAGACGAGCGACTGCTCCCGTTCTAAAACGTACGATAAAAGCCGTTTTTGTATGTCGGTAAACCGACTCGTTTCTACCCATACACGAAAACGATCCAATCCCGCCCCTTCCGGCAGCCGACGAAACCACTCACGCAGCTCGTGCGGATGGGGAAGCTCCGCTTCGGCCACCGCTTGGGCCATCGCTGCGTCGCCATCGGCGTAAAACAGCACAGCCAAACTGGGCGCGCCGTCACGACCGGCCCGCCCGATCTCCTGCACGTACGCTTCCAGCTGCGCCGGCATATGAAAATGCAGGACAAAGCGGACATTTTCTTTATTGATGCCCATGCCAAATGCGCTCGTGCAGCAGACGAGATCCAACTGGCCGTGCAAAAATTGCTGCTGCACGAGCAGCCGCTGCTCCCCATCCATGCCGGCGTGATAGTAAGCGACCCGCCCGGCCCCGCTCCGTTCGAGCCGCCGCGCGATCTCTTCCGCCCCTTGCCGGCTCGAGAAGTAGATGATGCCCGGGCCTTTGAGCCGCTGCGCGTATTCGATGATCCGCTCCGCCTTTTCTTCCGGCGAACGGCAATGCTCAACCTTTAAGGCGATGTTCGGCCGATCGACAGAATAAATGTGGCGTCTAGCCTCTCTCATCCCGAGCGTGCGGATGATGTCGTCGCGCACTTGCGGCGGCGCTGTCGCGGTCAGCGCCAGACACGGAGGGTTCCCAAGCGCGCGACGAACGTCCCCGAGCTTTAAAAAGTCGGGACGGAAATCATAGCCCCATTGCGAAATGCAGTGCGCTTCATCGACGACAAAGAGCGAGACAGGCGCGCGTCGCAGCGCGGCCAAAAACGAAGCCGACTGGAGCATCTCCGGGGAAGCGTAAATAAAGCGAAAATCGGCCAGCGAAGCAAGCGCCTGCCCCTTTTCCTCCTCGTCGAGCAGGCTGTGAAAGGCGATAACTCGCTTTTCCCCGCGCCGGCGCAGCTGTTCGACCTGATCTTCCATGAGCGACACAAGCGGGGAAACGATGAGCACCCGGCCGGGCCGCACGTAAGCCGGCAGCTGATAACAAAGCGACTTGCCGCTTCCGGTCGGCAGCATTGCCAACACATCGCGCCCGGCCAGCACATCGTCGATCACTTCCCGCTGCCCCGGGCGAAACGAATGATGTCCAAACTGCTTGCGCAGCGTGTTCACGATTTCATCCAACGTCCCACTTCCTTTGCCAATACAAGACGAATTTCAAAATAGCTGACCGCTCCGCCAAGCGCCTCGCGAATTTGCTTTAGCTTGCGCGTTCCGAGCGTCTTGGCCGCCGCCTGAACCGCCGCGGCTTTCTCGGCGGCAACAAACGGGGCGATCGAAAAAGCGGGCACATTGGCGGCGATTTCGACAAGATGGTCTTCAATCGTGCTCCGCTTCAAACGGCGAATGGCGGCGATTTCCTCGATCGTTTTTCCTTTTTGCAGCCATTCGTACGTTTTTTGCGCCGATTGGGTCAACGCCACCGGCGCCAAGCCGTCCATCAGCTCGGCCAGCGCTGGGGAGCGCCCCGCTTCCGCCTCTGCCATGATGTAATGAAGCGCATCGCGAAATAGAAATTCGACATACAGCGCCTCTTTTTGCAGATGGGCGGCGATTTGCTCGGCCGTCCAGCCGATGCGGTCCGCGCTCGTCAACCGCAGCGTAAACACGATCGCCGCTTCTTCTGAAACGGCAGCAAGCAGCTGGAGAAGCTCTTCGTACAACTCTCTCGCCAGCGCGACGCGGCCGCCTTTATCCATCAAGTAGCGCTTCACCCAGCGAAGCGTCCGTTCATCGCGGCAAATCGGCGCAAACCGCCGGCCGGCGTTTAAGTTCGACAACGTCTGTCCAATGAGGGAAAGCCGCTGCCAAAACGGCAGCTCCACCTCGTGGTAGCGCCAGCCGTTCATATGACGGGGAAAAAGCGCCTCCCGCTCGGAAAGCCACTCCTCCCCCGCTTCGGTCAGCCGGTACGCCCGATCCCCGACCGCCATGGCGAGCCGCTGTTCAGCCAGCCAGCCCGCCGCCGCTTCAAGCGAAGACATCGTCACGTTTTTCCACACGCCAAAAAACGGTTCAAGCTGAAACCATTTGCTGTCTTGGAGTGTCTGCGCCGATTTTTTTCCCGAAAATAAATGATACGAAGCCGCCAGCGTCCGCTCACCGCGAAACTGGCGAAGACACCAAGCGAGCAAAAACGACGCATAACTGTGCTGCATGGCCCTTCCTCCCTGCCTTTATTGTAGCAAAAAAAGCGGGCCGATCGGCAAAAAATCGCGTCGTTGACATTTCCACCACATGATCACAAAAATGAACCTCTCCCACCTACCTTCCATTTCGAGGTGGGAGACTTCTCGGTGAATGTGTTAAAGAAGATGCATATGTGTAAAAATACAAGCGAGCGATTTTTTTTATTGAAAAGCCGGCGGGACGGTCTTATTATAAAAGTGAAACGTTCATTTCCGAGCAGGCAACACGGAGATGGCCCGTCCGTTTCCAATAAACTTGGGGAGGTTCGATGTTTATGCCAAAGTATACGATTGTGGATAAAGAGACGTGCATCGCCTGCGGAGCGTGCGGCGCCGCCGCCCCGGACATTTACGATTACGACGAGGACGGCATTGCCTACGTCACCCTTGACGACAACCAAGGGATCGTCGAAGTGCCGGAGATTTTGATTGACGATATGATGGATGCCTTTGAAGGCTGTCCGACCGAATCGATTAAAGTCGCGGATGAACCGTTTGATGGTGATCCGAACAAATTCGATTGACATTTATGGTGGGCGGAATCGCGTCTTTCTTGCAAAGGCCTGTGGATCGCCCCCTCTTGCCGTGGCGGCAGGAGGGGTTTTTTGATGCCAGCGTGAAAAAATGGCCTATCACAAGTGGCGCATCTTGAGCGAACGTGCTACAATAAAATTGGCTTGTCCGCCGCCGACCGGCGGACAAGCTTTCATGTATACATAACGAACAAGGGAGGAACGGGTCATGGCATTCGAAAATAAAATTGTCGAAGCGTTTATCGAAATTCCAACCGGCAGCCAAAACAAATACGAATTCGACAAAGAGCGCGGCATTTTCAAGCTCGACCGCGTTCTGTACTCACCGATGTTTTATCCGGCCGACTACGGCTACTTGCAAAATACGCTGGCGCTCGACGGCGACCCGCTTGACATTTTGGTCATCACGACAAACCCAACGTTCCCGGGCTGCGTCATCGACACGCGCGTCATCGGCTATTTGAACATGGTCGACAGCGGCGAAGAGGACGCGAAATTGATCGGCGTTCCGGTCGAAGATCCGCGCTTTGACGAGGTGCGCTCCATCGAAGATCTTCCGCAGCACAAACTGAAAGAAATCGCCCACTTCTTTGAGCGCTACAAAGACTTGCAAGGCAAGCGGACGGAAATCGGCACATGGGAAGGCCCGGAAGCCGCGGCCAAACTTATTGATGAATGCATCGCCCGCTACAATGAACAGAAAAACCGATAATCAACCTGCGAATATTTGTTATTTCCGAACAATTTTGCCCGTATCGTTTGATATGGGCGCTTTTTTTTGTGAAACCCGAACATTTCTTTTGTAAAAAAACGTTTTCATTGGTATGACTTCTTTTTTCCCCATTGACAGAAACCGCTTTCCCGTGTTAAATTATCAGAAATTTAACATCCTTGAAACAGAAAGGGGCACCGACTGTGTTTCGCGTACTTGTTTCCGACGCCATCAGCGAAGAGGGGCTGGCGCCGCTCCGCGCATCGGCGCACATTGACATCGTGCAAAAGAACGTGAGCGAAGCGGAAGAGGAATTGCACACATTTGACGCTTTGCTCGTGCGCAGCGCCACCAAAGTGACCGAAAAACTATTGGAAAACATGCCGAACTTACAAATTATCGGCCGCGCTGGTGTGGGCGTCGACAACATTGATGTCGATGCCGCGACGAAACGCGGCATCGTCGTCATCAATGCGCCAAACGGCAATACGATTTCGGCCGCCGAGCATACCTTTGCCATGATGGCCGCGCTGGTCCGCCGCATCCCGCAGGCGCACATTTCCGTCAAATCGCGGGAATGGAACCGCTCGGCGTTTGTCGGCAATGAGCTGTTTGGCAAGAAATTGGGCATCATCGGCTTCGGCCGCATCGGTTCGGAAGTCGCCAAACGGGCGCGCGCCTTTGGCATGAGCGTGCACGTGTACGACCCGTTTTTAACAAAAGATCGGGCCGAAAAACTCGGCGTCTCCATTCATTCGCTCGATGAAGTGCTGGCTTCCGCCGACATCATCACCGTCCATACACCGCTGACAAAAGAAACGCGGGGACTCCTTGGCGCGGACAACTTGGCGAAAACGAAAAAAGGAGTCTATCTAGTCAACTGCGCCCGCGGCGGCATCATCGACGAGCGAGCGCTCATTCCATTTTTGGAAAACGGCCATGTCGCCGGCGTCGCCCTCGACGTTTTTGAACAAGAGCCGCCGGGCGATCATCCGCTGCTTTCGTTTGACAATGTGATCGTCACGCCGCATTTAGGGGCGTCAACGGTCGAAGCGCAGCTGAACGTCGCCACCCAAGTCGCCGAAGAGCTGCTCCACTTTTTTGAAGGACGGCCGGTCACCTCGTCGATCAACTTGCCGGTGTTGTCGAAAGACGTCTATGAAAAAATTCACGCATTCTATCATTTAGGCCGGAAGCTCGGCTTGATCGCCTCACAGTTTATGAACATCCCGGTGCAAGAGCTGTCGGTCACCTACGCCGGCACGGTCGCCGATCTCGAGACGACGTACATCACCCGCAGCCTGCTTGCCGGCTTCCTGCGGCCGCGCGTCGCCTCTACGGTCAACGAGGTGAACGCCGCCATGATCGCCAAAGAACGCGGCATCACATACGGCGAAAAATTTTCCGATGAAACGCACGGCTATGCGAACTGCATTTCCCTCACCGTCCACGGTGAAAACAAAACGTTCACCATCAAAGGAACGCACGTGCCGAACTACGGGGACCGCATCGTCCACTTTGACGGCGTCGCCATCGACTTTGCCCCGGAAGGACATCTGTTGTACATTCAGCATCATGACCGGCCGGGAATGATCGGCAAAGTCGGGAACGTGCTCGGGGCGCACGATGTCAACATCGCCACCATGCAAGTCGGGCGGCAAGAGGCCGGCGGAAAAGCGATGATGATCCTCTCGCTCGACAAACCGGTGGATGAGGCGGTGTTACACGCACTGGCGCAAATTGATGATATTGAGACCGTCAAACGGCTTGAGGCGTAGCCATAAAAAACGCAGGCTTCAAAATTCGGAAGCCTGCGTTTTTTTGTTCGTTTGCAACGCCAAACGGTGAGAAGGCGTCCACCGCCCCCAGTTGAGATTTCCCTTGCAAGCCGCCGCACATCCAGCCGTCCGTCCATGAAAAACGCAGGCGCCAAGAGATCAGAAGCCTGCGTTTTTCGCCATATCGTTTCACTTAACCGAGCGGCACCGCCTTCCGCTCGCCTTTCGAGAACGTCATGAGCTCGGTATAGCCGATGCTGCGGGCGAGTTCCACCGCTTTGTCAAAATCGGCACCGACATGTTCCGGCACGTGCGCATCGGACGATAATACGATCGGAATGCCTTTGTCATAGCACATTTTCAACAAGCGCGGATCCGGATACAGTTCGCCGACCGGTTTGCGCAACCCCGCGGTGCTGATTTCCACACACGTTTTCGAATTGGCGAGCGCGGTGGTCGCTCGGTCATATTGTTCAAGCAAAAACTCCTCGTCCTCGGGGACGTACTTGAAAATTTTCACCAAATCCAAGTGGCCGATAATATCAAACAAATTTGACTCGGCGAGCGTCACGACTTGATCGAAATATTTGCGATATGTATCGTACAAATCGCGCCGCTCCCACTCGTGGCGGTACTCGACTAAATCGATGCCGAAATCGTCGACCCAATGGATCGAACCGATGACATAGTCAAACTCGTACGAGCGGATGAAGGCAGCCATTTCCCCATGTTTGCCCGGCTTATAGTCCATCTCGATCGACATCTTGACATCGATGCCCGCATCCCATGCTTCGTGAAACAGGCGGACATAATCGGCCATATCGTAGCAGCGGCGCGCTTCGACCCACGGGTTCGACAAAATGTTTTTTGTCTGATAAAAGTGATACGCGTGCTCAGAGATGCCGAAGTGCTGAATCCCTTTCTTGGCTGCCTCATCGGTGAACTGGCGCAAATAATCGAGCGTCAACGTCCCCCGCTCCAAATGGTTGTGATAATCCGTCAACATTTCCGTTTCCCCTCTCTTGCTGTTTTTCTCATTATAACGCAGCAACGCAAGAAAGGACAACCATTGGTTGAATATTCAGGCTTCAGCCGTTGGCGCCGATGAGAAAAAGCAGGCCGACGCATGCCGCTACGCCGGCGACCGCTAAAATTCGTCTTGTCACATCCCCCATGGTCATCCCTCCCTCTAGAAATGTTGATTTATCAAGGCTTTTCGGCCCCTCAGGGGTGTCCAAAAAATATTTTTCGACAA
>NZ_LQYX01000039.1:0-9731 GCF_001587475.1 Geobacillus sp. B4113_201601 | reverse complement strand
GCCATGCCCGTTCGGAAGAAAAACCAAGCAGTTTCCCCAAAATGTGAATCGCTATGATCACGCTATCTTCTTGCTTTACCGAATGGCGGTTGCGGCGTTGAAGATGCGTCTGAATCAATGACAGTTGGGCGGAGACAAAAAAGAAAATGGCGGCATATTGTTTTTGAATCTTGGCCCGATCTGCAGGAAAATGAAAGTGCCCTTGCATCGGGATTCTCCTTTCGAATGGCAGGTTGCACTTTCATTCTACAGGAGATCCGCTAGGCAAAGGCTATTTTTATGCTTGATCAAGTTTATCTAGCACCACGGGTAAAAGATATATAAAAACACAGGGGGGCGGCTTTATTTAAGGCTGTCCTCTTTTTATTTACATAAAAACAATTTTTTAGTCAAGTTTTATTTACCTGATACATATACATGGAGTGACAATAATTTCTTTCAATTGCAGCAATGTGTCGATGTGTAATACAAACCATCGTCTTATTGTCAGGCTACACACTTCCTCATTAGAGTCTATAGATAACTTCGTATAGTAAGTAATCAAAATATATAGTTGATATTGGATGATTTTTGCATTCTTTTTTAGTGTATAATTTTTATAAAAAAATTTAAAAAACAGAAACTTTTTGTTTCTATACTCGTCTTTTATATGGGAAGGGGGTGGAAACAATTGCTAGTAAGTTTGATTTCGATATACTTATGAGCCTACATTCTAAATCCCTTTTTCAGTATCTATACGGATTAACCAATGATTATCATTTAGCGGAGGACCTCCTGCAGGAAACATTTTATAAGGTTTATTTACATTTAAGCAGCATGAACGAGGTAGTACAAATAAAATCATGGCTTTACCGGATAGCCTATAACACCTTCATCGACCACTACAGAAAAACAAAAAAGATAAAGGCTGTACAGGTTGATGATTTTTATGCGTCGTTGAAGCTAGATCCATCACTGGAGACGGAGAATGCGGTTTTGCAGAAATATCAAGCGGATTTAATTTATAAACATTTGGCCACAATGAAAGAACTGCAGCAAAAGGCCATTACGTTAGTCGATATTAAAGGATTTAGCTACAAAGAAGCGGCGGATATGTTAAATGTGAAAATTCCTCATTTAAAAAGCCTTGTGTTTCGGGGCAGGCGGGAATTAGAAAAACGATTACGCAATGAGGTGAAGGGATGAGAAAAGACGAGTTAAAACAATTATTGCAGAAATATCAAAATGGCACACTAAACAAAGAGGAAGAACAGAAAATAGAGGAGCTTCTAGAAAGTTTTGACGTATACAATGAATTTCTCAATGAAACCCTTCATGATGAAGGGATGAAGGAAGCCGATCTCGAAAAAATGATGAAAAAGGCCCAACAAAAATTCTTTTTTAGAAATACGCTGCTCGTTTTATCATTTATACTCGTTATTGTTCCGCTACTGACGATGGTTACTGTTATTTATTACGGTTGGGGGCGAGACCACAGCAAAGGAAACGAATTTATACGAACTATTCGGACTGCGAGTGAAATGATGGTCCCAAATGTGTACGTGGATTACGATACCGTTGGCGACGAAATTAAGCCGTTTACCATGAGTGTAACAACCGACAAATATAAGATGTTTGGTGATAAAAGAAGTTATTTAGGCAAGGATACTTACAAACTGTTCTTAAATGATATTTTTGCTAAAGAATCAAATTATCGAGCTATCGGATATTCCATTAATCAAATTGGAATCAACTTTATTCATCCGAAAGCAAAATACTATTTACCTGACGAAAGAACAAAAATTCAGTCTCTTCCGGGTGATTGGCCGCTTGAAATCTATATTTCCTTGGATCAGTCCTACTCCTTAAAAGAAATAAACGAAAAATTTAAAGGATATAACATTACATGGCTTGCGTTAGAAACAGGTGTAGAGGAACAGATGAAGGATGATTTAGATTTTATCCAAACACCGGCAATTGGTTTTCCATACAAAAAAGTGCATGTAGATTCTATATTCAATCGCTCGTTTACTGATTACGAAGAAGTAGTCAAAGGGCTGGAGCTATTGAACAAGTACGAAAAATGGGCAACGGAACTGACAGAATATAAAGATTTAAAAATTGCCGAGCGACTAAAATGGGTGAAAAAACATAAAGAATTGAAGATCTATGGAATTGCCATTACAGGAACCGTTAAAGATATTTCGTCCCTGGAAAATATGAAGGAAGTCAAAGTTATTCGATTGGGACAGGTAAATTTACCATAGCAGGGAGTTGATAAATAAATGAAAATAAAGTTATCTCATATTAATTTGATCAATACCTTGGTCGCTTTGTTTCTCCTTCTTTTGTTAAATGTTCAACTCATAGCCCACTTACCAGTTTTCACTTTTGGCTACCTATTTATTTCATTATTTGGAGTCTTCATATCCTTGTTAGGAATGAAAAAAGGAGATTTATTCTATTCGTATTTAGGGGGGGGGCTACATTTCATTCTCATTATTTCATATTTTATTATAATTTGGATTGGTATTGGCATTAACTATAAATAAGAAACAGTTTTTTGCTAAATATACTGTGGAAATGAGCGTGCATAAGTATATATGTACGCTTTTTTTCATGTTTGTAATTTTAAATAATGTCAACATCAATAATATCAAGATAGTTAACAGAATTAAGCTTTCGAATACATACAAAAAACACTTTTACATCTATTTCTTTCTTCACACTGGTAATTTTTATTTTATGCATCCTCATTCCCCCTTAGTAACAAAAAATCCTCTAAAAGGCTGGTGAAAAAACGCTGTTTGCCTTGATCGATGATGAAACGCGTGAACATAGAAGCTGATGCAACAGTTTTTTCTATTCGAGAAACGATTGCGAGAAGCAGTTACGTGAGTAAATCATCCCCCTAAAAATATTCATTTAAATGGTTGTAAAATTCTTGTTCTCGATTTCTTTATGATATGTAAGTTGCTTATTAAGATATAAAAACCGAAATTTGTATCGTTACTAAAGGATTTTGGGTAAAAAATATGGTGGTATAGCCAAGAGGGAAGGCAGAGGTCTGCAAAACCTTGATCCCCGGTTCGAATCCGGGTACCACCTTTACTTCCTTTTAACGCGTTAGTTGGAAGTATTGTTTGAAAATGTAGCTACATTTTCGGTTTTACAATCAATAATAAATAAGGAGGAAATAATATGTTACAAAATATCATCCTATTGTCAAAAGAAGAACAAACTGACTTGTTCAACAAGGTGGAACAAGATGACACATTTAAAAAATTAAAAGAGGCTATGGAACAACAATATCCAACCTCAACACAGGGACTCCAAGTAATTGAAGCAATTAAAGGGGAAGTTGTTTGGGATGATGGAAAGGCTCAGTTTAAATCCATTGTACTTCTTAACAAAGAGAAGCACGCAAAACTGTACATCCTAGAATCACAAAAAGACAATAATGTTTTCATGTACTATTCTGCAGATGTATCAGATCCAGAAAATACAGAAGTCCTTGGCTTAAGAACTGGTAATGGTGAAGTAAAGCAACTATTTAGAACAGAATTCGACGCAACCTTCTTTAAAGAAACAAATTATGCTGTTCAGTTGATGAATAGGGAAAACGATGTAGAAGCTGAAGCTTTCCCATTTAGCTTTTGCTTAGTTGAATGTGCAGGCACTTATAGACACTGCGGACCGGGTTGCGGAGATGGTATGTCAAAAGGTGGTGGAACCCCAATCAACGCAATTGATAGTTGTTGCCGGGCTCATGACAGATGCTATGCTAATTTTGGTTGGGGAGATGATTGTTGCGATAAAGAGCTTGTAGATTGTGTTACACGCAATAAATCGGTTGATTATTGCGCGTATCTCGATATTGTAGTGTGGTTTGGCGGAGATGCTGATAATTGTTAAGATGATCAGTTGTTAATGCTAATAAATATAAAACCATGATCAATGAGGCTGACCCCAAAGTCCGCCAAAAAGCGGACTTTGGGTCAGCCCCTTAATTTTTTCTCAAAACGATCTGCGAGACACACTCCACATGCGCCGTATGGGGAAACATGTCGACCGGCTGGACTTCGATCGTTTCGTAACCCCCATCCTCTAAAATGCGCAAGTCGCGGGCCAAGGTGGCGGGGTTGCACGAGACGTAGACGACGCGCGGCGGCTTCATGGCGATGATCGTCTCAAGAAGCGTGGCGTCGCAGCCTTTGCGCGGCGGGTCGACGACGAGACAGTCAGCCCGGACGCCTTCCTGATACCAACGCGGGATGACGTCTTCGGCGGCGCCGACTTCGAAGGTGACGTTCTTGATGCCGTTCAGCTCGGCGTTGCGCTTGGCGTCTTCGATCGCTTCGGGGACGATTTCGACGCCGTAGACATGCTTCGCCTTTTTGGCTAAAAAAAGCGAGATCGTGCCGATGCCGCAGTAGGCGTCCATAACCGTCTCCGTTCCGGTCAGTTCGGCGTATTCAAGCGCTTTGTCGTACAACACTTTCGTCTGTTCCGGGTTGACTTGATAAAACGAGCGGGCGGAGATGGCGAATTGGATGTCGCCGATGCGGTCGGTGATGAACTCGCTTCCCCATAACACCCGCGCGTTGGCGCCGAAAATGACGTTCGTCCGCTCGGGGTTGATGTTTTGCACGATCGATTTGACGTCCGGAATGGCGCGGATAATGTCGCGGACGATCTCTTGTTTATGAGGCAAATGGTCGGTGCGGGTGACGAGCACGACCATCACCTCGCCTGTTGCCGCGCCGTAGCGAGCGACAATGTGGCGGAGGACACCGCGGTGGGTGAGTTCATCGTACGGCGGGACGCCGTAGCGCGCGGCGATCCGTTTCACCGCTTGGACGACGATGTCGTTTTTCTCCTGCTGGATGAGGCAGGCGTCCATGTCGATGATTTCGTGGCTGCGCTCTTTGTAAAACCCGGCGACCAGCCCCCCTTCGCGCTCGCCGACCGGCACTTGCGCCTTGTTTCGGTAGCGCCACGGGTTCTTCATCCCGATGACGGGATGGACGGTGACGTGTTCTAGCTTGCCGATGCGGGCGAGCACTTCTTTCACTTGCTTCTCTTTCGCCTTCAGCTGGCCTTCGTAGCTCAGGTGCTGCAGCTGACAGCCGCCGCATTGACGATAGACAGGGCACGGGGGCTTGATGCGGTCGGGGCTCGGTTCGTACAGCTCGATGAGACGGCCGTACCCGTATCCTTTTTTCACCTTGATCACCTTCACTTTGGCCCGCTCACCGGGAAGCGCGTTTTTCACAAACAACGGAAAGCCGTCCACTTTCGCCACGCCGAGCCCGTCATGCGTCAAATCGGTGAATGTGACGTCATAATAGTCGTTTTTGGCGACTGGTGTTTGTTGTTTCGCCATATCGTTCCCCTTTCTGCCGATTCGTGTAAAGTTAGCGTTCCCTTAGGGGGGCATCACATAAGAAAAGAACAGGCTTATGACCCTGTTCTTACTTGTTCCGCCTTTTCTTTTGGCATCAACACTTCGAGATGGCGGTATAAGTTGACAAACTCGCCCGGAAGCATGCCCCCGAATTCGCCGTCTAAGTTCAGCTGCATCGGTGAACGGACTTTCACCCGATTCGCTTTCGTGTAAATGATATGCGGGTCGTTAATGTGCTCCCCGCGCGCCGCCAGCGTCACAAGGCGGACAAATTCGGCCAAATTCGTTTTCTTGACGATGATGAGGTCAAACAGGCCGTCATTCAGTGACGAGTCGGGCGCCAGCTTTTCAAAGCCGCCGACCGAGTTGGTCAGCGAGACTAAAAACATCATGATTTCGCCCTCAAACAGTTTGCCGTCATATTCAATGCTCGCTTCAGTGGCGCGAATGGACGGAAGCATTTCCATCCCTTTTAAATAATAGGCCAGCTGACCGAGCATCGTTTTGAGTTTGCTTGGCACTTCGTAAGTGAGCTCCGTCAGACGGCCGCCGCCCGCGATATTGATGAAATAGCGTGTTTTGTCTTCGTTCGTCACACAGCCGATGTCGATCGCCACCGGCTCGCCCGTGGTGATCACCTCGCACGCTCCTTCAATCGTACGCGGCACGCCGATGGCGCGGGCGAAATCGTTCGTCGTTCCCACCGGGATGACTCCCAGTTTGGGCCGGTACGGTTGATGAGCCAGTCCATTGACCACCTCATTGATTGTTCCGTCACCACCCGCGGCGATCACGAGGTCAAATTCGCGCTCCACCGCTTGCCGAGCAGCTTTTGTCGCATCTCCCGGACCCTCGGTGGCATGGCACGACGTTTCGTAGCCCGCTTTTTCCAACCGAACGAGCGCATCGGGCAAATGGCGCCTAAACTGCTCGCGGCCCGATGTCGGATTGTAGATGATTCGAGCTCGTTTCATTGTCCTCAACCTACTTCCTTTTTTCCATTCCACCCGTTCCCATCATAGCGAAATAATGCTTGACGCGCAACTCTGAAGAATGTCGTGAACATTGGCCGATATGGACGCGAAGGAAATGCTTTTTGTGCGATAACCCGAACCTTCCCCCTTTTATCGAGGGAAACAAGCTCCCTTTGTTCGATAAACCGAACCTTTCCTGATTTATCGCAGGAAAGAAGCTCTCTTTGTTCCACAAATCGAGCCTTGCTGCGATTTGCCGTGGGAAGGAAGCGCTTTTTGTTCGAAGAACCGAGCTTTTCCCCGATTTATTGTGGAAAAGAAGCGCTCTTTGTTTGACGATCCCAACTTTCCCCCATTTATCGCGGGAAAGAAGCGCCCTTTGTTCGACCAAGGGCGCTTGACACTGTTTATGACTCGCTCGCATTCGCCTGTTCGGAAACAGTTGGCTTGGCCGTGACGGCCGATGATGCGCCGCTCGTTGTGAGATTCTCAAGCAGCTGCTTGACATCGATGCCGGTCGATGCTTTTAGCGTCTCTTGCAGGCTCGCCATTAAGTTCGTCGCGTATCCCGTGACGCGGTTGGCGCCGCCGTTTGTTCCCGATCCCGTATCGACGATCGTCAGCTTCTCGATGTTCGCAAGCGGGCTCGCGACTTGTTTGGCGTATTCCGGAAGCATCTTGATGATCATGTCGAGCACGGCCGCCTGGCCATAGCGTTCGAACGCTTCGGCAATCTTTTGTTTCGCTTCCGCTTCGGCGAGACCTTTCAGGCGGATAATTTCCGCTTCCGCCTCCCCTTTCGCTTTCTCGGCCTCGGCTTTCGCCAGCCCGTCGAGACGGATGCGCTCGGCTTCCGCTTTGGCAAGCGTCTCAACGCGGTATTTTTGCGCGTCGGCTTCAGCGATTTGTTTCGCCTTTTCCGCCGCCGCTTTTTGTTCGATCGCGTAGCGTTCGGCATCGGCTTTTTTCTTCACTTCCGAGTCGTATTGCCGCTCGCGGCGCAAAATTTCTTTTTCTTCAAGCTCGATTTGTTTTTGCCGCTCAATGATTTTAATTTGCATTTGTTGGGCCGTCACTTCTTGTTTGGCTTTCGCTTCTTCAAGATGATACGCTTGGTCGGCGCGCGCTTTGGCGATGTCTTGTTCGCGGCGGAATTCAGCGAGCTTGAGCTGGTTGATTTTTTCCGCTTCGGCGATTTCCGTCAGCCGTTCGAGTTCCGCTTTGCGTGCTTCTTTATCCGCTTCGGCCCGCTTGATGCGCGTCTCTTTTTCCGCTTCAGCCGTCGCAATATCAGCGTCGCGCTTCACTTGGGCGATGCGCGGTTTCCCGAGCGCATCGAGATAGCCGTTTTTGTCGCGCACGTCTTTGATCGTGAACGAGACGATAACAAGCCCCATTTTCGCGAGATCTTGCGAGGCGACGCGCTGCACTTCTTGCGAGAATTTGTCGCGGTTTTTGTAAATTTCCTCCACCGTCATCGACCCGAGGATCGAGCGGAGATGGCCTTCAAGCACTTCTTTCGCTTCGTTTTCCATATCTTGACGCGTTTTGCCTAAAAACTGTTCGGCCGCGGTCGCGATTTCGCTGATCGAACTTCCGACTTTGATGATCGCCACTCCGTCCGCCATGACGGGAACGCCTTGTTCCGTATACACTTCCGGCGTTTGCACGTCGAGCTTGATCGACAATAAACTGAGCGGCTCAGCCTGCTGGAAAATCGGCACGACAAACGTGCCGCCGCCGCGGACGATTTTAATTTTGTTTCCCGATTCGTCCACGTGGACGTTTTTGTTTCCTAAATAGCTGCCGGTGACAATAAGCGCCTCATCCGGTCCGACCGTGCGGTAGCGGGTGATAAAAATGGCAATGAGTCCGACGAGAAGCAAGACGACAACACCAATGACAATCAACCATGGCGCAACCATGACAGTTCCCCTTTCTTTGTTTTAGATGGAAAGATGATACGGATCGTGCCTCGCCACCACAGCGACGCCGTTTTCCATTTGCACGATGATGACCTCTTCTCCTGACGGAATGGCTTCATTATTTGCACTTTTGGCCGACTTGGCCACCACACCGCTTTGACGGGAGATGAGAATTTCACCAAACCCATCCGGCGGCACGGACACGATCACCTTCGCCAGCGACCCTTCCAATTCGGCATCCGTATACCCAAGCGACGCCTCAGCCGACCGAAGCGGCAAAAAAACGAAAAAGTGCAAAAGCAATACCACGACAAGCGCTACACCGATACTCAGCCCCACGATCCACCGGGATGCCCAATCGGTATACCATTCCGCCAACAGACCGACCGCGCTCGCGACGATGAAAAATGATAAGACGAGCTGCGGGCTGAACAGCGGATGGTCGGCCACATCGAACAGACCGTCAAGCACATCGCTGAAGAAAAAATACAACACCGTAAGCAACGCACTAACCACCAGCACCGCGCCGTATACGACTTCAGGCGAATAGCCGAACACCATCTCCTCCCCTCCTTTCCTGTCAACAATTCATACGACCGAAGCACCAGTTGGTTTCATCATTTTTCCATCAGCATCAAAATTCGACAAATTCTTTCCTATTTCCTTTCTTTGAACAAAAAACTTCTGTGAAAAAGGCTGTGGTCAGGCAGGATTTTGCCTTGCATGGATCGAATAAAACAAATGGGAGTTCAAAAATAAATAGGGAGGGAGACCATGTCAGAAACGCGCATTGACCATGATCGCCTGTTTAAAGAGTTGTTAAGCACGTTTTTTGAAGAATTCGTTCTCCTCTTCTTCCCACGCGTATACGAGCATGTTGACTTTAACCATCTTTCCTTTTTATCAGAAGAAGTGTTGACCGATGTTACTGCAGGGGAAAAACATCGAGTCGATCTATTGATCGAGACAAAGCTAAAAGGGGAAGATGGACTGATCATTGTCCACATCGAACACCAAAGCTACATCCAACCCGCTTTTTCAGAGCGAATGTTCATTTATTTCAGCCGTTGATTTCAAAAACACCGCCGCCGTATTCTTCCGATCGCTATCTTCAGCTATGACACCACCCGTCATGAACCTTCCTCTTTCACTGTGGCGTTTCCGTTTTGGACCGTTCTCGATTTCCGTTTTTGACGATAGAATTGTGCAAACTCCCGTGGTGCGAGTACATCTCCCATGACAAGCCGGTCGCCGCCGCTCTGTTAAGCAAAATGGGGTATAACTCACATTTCGCACCCTAACAGGATGGAAAGAAAGGATTTTTTATTTCGTTTCTGTAGATGAGCAAATTTGCTAACATAAATTGACAACTAAACAAAAAAGGAGACATGAACCCAGCTCCTTGAGTAAAATAGATGTGCTCAAACTACCCACAAGGAGGTTCAT
>NZ_LQYX01000007.1:0-80237 GCF_001587475.1 Geobacillus sp. B4113_201601 | reverse complement strand
GCGAGACAGGGGCCGCCAACACCAGCTGACGAATCGCCTCATGGCTGAGGACCGCATACCCCACGATCGCCTCCAATGTGCGAGCGGCTTTGCGGTAGGAAGAGCACTCTACAGCCAACTCGATCGCCGTTTCCTCAAGGCAAGGACGGATCGATTGGGCTCCATCAAAGCCCAGTTCGGCATCCAACAAGAAGGTATACGCCCCTGCCTGCCGATCATAGTAGTAGTTCCGTCGAAACGTCACGTCTCCAAACAGCGTTTGGAGGGTGGTCGGCCGTTTGTCTTTCAGCTGATCGCGGTGCTTGTCCCTAGCTTCCGCCAGTTGTTGATCGATTTCCTCCAAAAGGGCCGCCAACAAGGTGGCAAACACGTTTTGAAGGGTTCTCAACAATGGTTCCTCCAGCTCTTTTCATACAGGCCATTGTGTGGTAAGATGTTTCATGGACTCTCTCCCTCCTGTTTTCGGTTGGTGTCAACAATCACTATCATAGCAGGGAGAGAGTCCTTTTTGCATGAAATTCGCTTTTTTCCTACCGCGCTTCGCTTGGTGGCCCCGACGAGCGTCACGAACAAAAGTTCGCAACCCTCGTCGGGGATCCTTCCTGAACGTCACCCACAAATATTTTACTCACACGTCATAACTGGCTTGCAAGGTTCAATTAATGGTGTAATAATGGTACCACCGTTCCACAAAAATTGTCGAAGTGCCTCCTTTTGAGATAGAGTCGGAAGAATTGCTTTTAAACTATATGATGTTGGGGTAGAACCGGTCTTAAATAAGAACCGGTTCCGCACATTAATTACAACCACATCACCCTTATTTAAAACGGGTAAGTCAGTCTCAATTGATGTTATACCTTGAAAATTAGGAAATCCAATTGCGTAGATCAAGATAATCCCTCCTCAGTTTCTACATTTTTTCGGTTATGAATCGGGACGGCAAAGCGGAACGGTAACCACCAATTCGCTTCGCCAAGTACTCTCATTAGGGCAGGAACTAGAACAGAACGAATCACAGTCGCATCTAAAAGAATAGCTACTGCCAAACCAAATCCCAGTTCTTTGACAACTTCAACTTTCACCATAGCAAATGCACCGAACACTGCAATCATAATGGCAGCTGCTCCATTAACAAGACCAGCGGTTTCGGAAATACCTTTTACAATACTTTCTATAGTAGGAATCCCTTCGTCTTTCAGCTCCCGAATTCGGTTAATAATAAGAACTTCATAATCCATAGACAGACCAAATAAAACGGCAAACAATACAACAGGAGTAATAGAATTAATTGCTCCTCGGAAGTTGCCCTGTTGGAAAACAGCTACTAACATTCCTATACTAGCCAGTGTAACGAGAGAGTTTAATACCAACGCTTTTACTGGAAGGAGAATTGATCGGAAAGACACTATCAAAACCACGAAAGAAATTACAAAAACCGTAACGATAATCATAGGTAAATTGTTGAAAATTCGTTGATCAAAATCTACTCCAATTGCTGATTGACCTCCAACATAAGATTCAAAATTTTTTGTCGAATTTCCTTTTAAGAGATTCCGTATTTTTCTAACTAATTCGCGCGATGCTTTACTGTCAGCATCTGTTTTCGGTGATACCAACAATATCGTCGTTGTATGCCCCCGATCATGATTAGTCAGTTTATTTAATTGGTCTTTAACGAAATCCGGAAGTTTGTCATAAGCTTTATAAGCCTGTTGATAATTCGATAATTTCCATTCCATATTCCAGTTTGTTAACGAAACAACTTTATCTACATTATTGAAATTTTGAATATCGTTCGTAATCTGATCAATTGCTTTTAAATTATCATCTGATAGTACTGTACCATGCTTGGCCTTCAAGACCACTTGAATCGGAAACACATTTCCTTGACCGAAGTCCCCCGCTAACACTTCAAATCCTTTTCTAGCAGAATCTTGTTCCGGAAGAATTGAAGCAGAAGCAACAGGAACCTGCATATTTAACTTGTAAGATGGATAGGCCATGAAACTTAGTAATATGAAACTTGGAATTAAAAAAATAACAGGACGTTTCATTAAGAGTACAGCAATTTTCTCCCAATATTTAGAAGGCTTACGTTCTTTAAATAATGGTATTCTTCCCCAATGAATACGTGGTCCCATAAGAGTTAGAAGAGCTGGCAAAAGTGTAATTGCCACCAGTACTGCCATTGTGACCACGATTACACCGCCAAGTGCAATGGAGTTAAAAATCATGATGTTTGGCAAAAACAATGAAGAAAGCGATATAGCAACAGTAGCTCCAGAGAAAAAAACAGATCGTCCAGCTGAAACGATAGCTCGCTGCACCGCTTCAACAGTACTGTGATGTTCTAACTCCTGACGATAACGGCTAATGATAAACAATGCATAATCTACAATTACTCCTAATCCGATCATACTCACTGCATTTTGAAGAAGTATATTCATCGTATAATCTTTCGCAAAGAAATACGCAATTGCCATCGTAATCACTAGCGCAAACGCGGACATCAACAGCGGAAGTACAGTAGAAGCTACTGTTCGGAAAACCAGTAATAAGATAACAATCATTACAGGAAATGCAATCATTTCAGCAAAAGACAAATCTTTTTTCGTTGCATCGTTCAGTGCATAACTTAACGCTGGTCCGCCAGTAACCCACCATTGGTAGTCATCTAACCCCGTTACTTTCTCTTTTAGTTGTCTACTTAATACTGGAACAAAGTTAGCGGCTTCATCTTCACTCATATTTAGTCCAAGGACTAGGAATGTATTGTGCTTATCTTTCCCTATAAAAGCATCATTTTTATGATCGTAATAGCTTTCAATATTTTCTATCTTTGAGTTCTGACGTACGACACTCACAATCCGTTTTACAGCTGTTTCGTAATTGGGGTCATCGACAGTGTACCGACTGCTCTTAATTACAATGAGTAATTGCTGTGGATACTGGTTACTAAAATTTTCCTCGAGGATTTTTTGAGCCTTCATTGATTCACTCTTTGGATCATTAAACCCTCCAGCGGTCAACACGTTCGGTAATTTGAGTGCAAAGCTAATAGATGACAATAAACAAAGAATCCAAAAGAATATAATTTTCTTTGGGTGACTAGTCACCCATTTTGCAAGCCAGTAAAACATGAATATATCAACCCTCTTTCAAATTTTGTGTAAGGCTCAATTCTTAATAACTGTACCATAGCTTCTAGCTTTCTTCTGTCATCCTCAGGACGGCTCATCACCACAACATGTACTTGACAGACGGTTCACTTCTCTGCACAAGTGTATGCAAAACATGATTGGTTTCCTGTTCTTTCTTGGTTGCATAAGTCAGGTAAGTGATGAAAATATCAAGTACAACTTTTGGTGAAGAGCCCTCAGGACAAATTGAAGGCAATTCAAGAACACGCAGGAAAGTTTTTCTTGCATCTTCAATCAAGTTAAGTTTTAATTGACATTGTCCAAGTCCCATATATAAAAAGATTTCCTCTGGATTCAATTGCATTGCTAGCTGATATTGGGCCAAAGCCTTTTTCGGATCCCCACCAAAGATCTAGAGCAACTTCTACAGAGTCAAACTTCATATGCTTATCCCTCCTACATTTTATCGGGTGACCGGTCACCCATAATTAGTTAGAACATAGAGAGGGAGTAACCTCCCTATTTCTGTAACAATTTTCGCACAGTATCTAAGATAAAGGGTATGCGTTCTTCCTCCTGAACCAAAGGTACACTATTCGGACGTTGAAGGTTTGGCATTAGCATTACGATTAACGATAGGATAAAGTAACCTGTGACAGTTGGGTAAGGGGTTGAAAACTCTCCTTTCTCAACACCTTCCTCAATAATTTCGCATAATGGCTGCCGCAAGTCTTTAAAAATTTTTGATACTTCTTCAGGAAAGACAGGATTATGTTGGAATTGATGTCGAGACCACAGCTTTAAGTAGGAAATGCTTTCTCGTTCCAGCTGGAAGAACGTCTCAATAACAAGCTTAAGCTTTTCAAATGGATTTAAATCCATGGAAACAATCTGCTCAGACATCTCATTAAACCTATCAACAATTGCTCGAATAGTTTCGAGATAAAGATCTTTTTTTGTTTTGAAGTAAAGATAGATTGTTCCCTTTCCGATACCAGCCATTATTGCAATTTCATTAATGTTTGCGCCGTCATACCCTTTTTCTGCAAATTCTCTAGCAGCCACTTCAATAATTTCTTCTTTTTTTCTTTTTTGATTTATTATTTTCATTTCACCTCCTTGGGTGACTAGTCACCCATATAATAAAAAATTTTTTTAAATGTTGTCAACATATTTTTTATTAACATTTTCATGATATTTTATCTTCTTAATATTATTACGGTGTGCGCAATGAGGAAGGAAATGATTCCTGCTGCTGTCGCCTGAGGATAAAAAATGAACGGCTCCGCGTTGGTCGGAACCGTTCGTTTTAATTAGGATACTCTTGTCGGATTGATCCCTTGCGTTGATCTTTCCCTCTGGAGAACACATCGTCGCAACGATCCATCAGGCCGGGCGCTGAAACGCACGCTTGGAACAGCAGGAGGCATAGGCGAAACGTTCGCGGTGGCGATGGCCGCTTCGCCTTCCCCCTCGATGGCGATCGCTTTTGCTTGGCCCGATTGATGCCGAGAGGTGAAGGATACAGCACCGTTCGTGTTTCCGATGCGGCGCTCGCTGCTCTTTCCTTAACAGATCGATCCTTCGCTCGTTGCGATATCTTCCTCCTGCCGGAATGCGACGTCGATCGCAATCCGCAATCCTTTCACCACCGTTTCCAACGCCATGCTCGGCTGCCCTGGATGACGGGCGGCTTGTTCCGGCAAATACGGGATATGGATGAACCCTCCTCGAATGGGCCGTTGCGACTCAGCGATATAGTGCATGAGTCCATAAAACAGGTGATTGCACACAAACGTTCCAGCCGTATGCGAGACGGAAGCCGGTATACCGTGTCGTCTTAATTCATGGACCATCGCCTTGACCGGCAATGTGGACCAATAACCGACCGGACCATTCGGAACAATCGGCGTGTCAATCGGCTGATTGCCTTCATTATCCGGAATGCGCGCATCATTCACATTGAGCGCCACTCTTTCAATCGAAAGATCAGGCCGTCCTCCCGCTTGACCAACGCAAATGACAAGGTCAGGAACCACGTCTTCCATCGCGGCATACAACGTCTCAATCGCTTTGCCAAATACCGTTGGAATCTCCCTTGTCTCAACCGTATACGTATCGGTTTTCCAACCGGCGAATGGCTTGATCGCCTCTAGCGATGGATTCACCGTTTCTCCTCCAAACGGCGCAAATCCGGTCACAAGTACGGTTTTCATCGCATCTTCATCCCCTTTTGATCATGACTTTATCAGTCCATGAGCGTGATCACATACATCGCCACAATGTTAAACGCCAAAAGAATGAGCGCGGTCGGCACTTGCACGCGAATGACATGATGTTGATCTCGTAGATCAAGCAAAGCGGCGGGAACGATGTTGAAATTCGCTGCCATCGGCGTCATCAACGTGCCGCAGTAGCCGGAAAACATCCCGAGAGCGGCGACATGATTCGCGTCGACGCCAAATTGTTGAATCAGCAGCGGGACCGCGATTCCAGCGGTCATAACGGGGAAGGCGGCAAAAGCATTGCCCATGATCATGGTAAACAATGCCATGCCAACGCAATAAGACACAACAATCCAAAACAGCGAATGAGTCGGAATGATGGTACTGATCCACTCGGAAACAGCGGCACCCACCCCGGCTGTTGTAAAGATCGTTCCTAACGTCGCCAACATCTGCGGCAAAAGGGCGGCCCAACCGATCGTTTCAAGCAGCCGACGCGATTCTTTGACCGCTGCAAACGGAGTCGACCGAGTCATCGCCATGCTGATGAGCAACGCCATGAACGTCGCCACTCCCAATGATACGAGAGTAAAGTTGTTCGGATCGAGAAGGAACGCGCCTCCGATTTTGAAATTTTTCAGCCAAGTTACACCGATGACAGTCAAGATCGGGATCAACAGCGCCGGGATGAACAGGCGGTTGTTCAAACGCTGGCGATGTTGCTGCCTTTCTTCCGGGGATGCTTCTTCGTATTTTCCCAGCTTCAATCCTCCGAATCCTACAATAGCCACCATGATGAGGACTAGCACCCCTGTATAAAAAGGCGGGATGACGCTGCCAAACAATAACGTCACACCGTAAAGCAAGTAAAACAGCCCGGATGTGAGGCGTTTCGGGTTGCTTCGGTCGGCAAACGTCCAGACGCTTCCTAACGTGACAACGATTCCTAAGAATATGTAAACCGCTTCCATTGACAGCCACATTTATGCTCGCCCCTTTCCATTCTCCCGATGGAGAAGCTTGTGAAGGGAGCGGTCCAGCCGATGAAGGCGGAAGCTGTGCACGATCAACGCAGCTACGGCAGTTGGGATCGCCCATAACGCCATATGCAGCGGATCAGACGGAATGCCGTTTTGATCAAAAAATCCTTTCATCAACAAAATCGCCCCGATCGCAATGAACACATCTTCGCCGAAAAACAGTCCGATGTTGTCCACGGCTGCCGCATGGGCGCGAATGTCGTCACGGACGCGATCCGGCAATGTTCCGTATTTCGCCTCGGCCGCCCCCTCTGCCATCGGAGCCACAAGTGGGCGAACCATTTGGGCATGTCCGCCCAAGGAAGTGAGTCCAGCCGCGGCAGCCGCTTCCCGTATGACTAAGTACGCGGTCAAAATGCGTCCGGTTGTCGCCGCCTTGATGTTTGACACTACATGTTCGGCCTGTTCGCGCAATCCAAACCGTTCCAAAAGACCAATGACAGGCAAAGTGGCGATGAACACTGCCATATATCGATTGGTTGTAAACGCCTTTCCAAATTGTTCAATAATCTCATAGAGCGATTGATGGGCGAAGAGTCCTGTTGCCAATCCAGACAAAGTGACAACAAGCAGCGGATTGATGCGAATGATAAAACCGATGATCACGATCGCAACACCAATAAGCACCATGTTCTTCTTTTTCCCCCTTCGACGTAACTGATTTCGCTGTCCATGCTCTCATCACACCTTTGCCTTCCCTTTCTTCGCCAGCCTCTCCCTCCCACCTTTGTTCCGAAATTCGGAACAGCTGTTTCAAATTTGTTATTATCATTATATAATTAGGAAAAGTAGAAAATCAATAAATATTGACAAAAATGTTCCGTATCCAACTTGGCTTCATGGCAAAATGACTCCGCCATTCCTTTCCCCATCCTTACGTTGGCCAACCTCCGCTTCCTCGACGTCAGAAAAACGGAAGCGCCCATCCTTTCTTTCGGATTATGATATAATGGAAAAACAGGGAGAACTACGTTGGATCTTCCAGCCTTGATGCTCGATGCGGGGAGAAGCCGTTGCCACCGAAAAACAACGGATGTCATGCCGGCCGACAAAACCGATGAGCATGATCCTCGGCTCACTCGGCGGTCGGCAATGGCCGCACCAAAGGAAAATGACGTCTGTTCGCCTCCCTTGCGCCGATGTTCGACCATCAATCATAAAGGAGTGGCTGCTTATGTCGAAACAACTCCCTCCCGGCCAATTTGAAACGGAAAAATGGCCGATTTTGCACGAAGGAGACGTATACTTATTTGATGAAGCGACGTGGAATTTTCGGCTGTTCGGTGACGTGAAAGAGGAAGTGTCGCTGTCATATGAGGAAGTGATGCGGCTGCCGAAGACGATTTCGACCGTGGATATGCACTGCGTAACGACGTGGTCGAAATTCGACACGACGTTCGAAGGCATCGCCTTCCGCGAATTTTTGCGTTTTGTGGAGCTGCATCCCGATGTCAAATACGTGAAAATTTACGGCTACTTAAACGGCGACCGGTTTGGCTATTCGGCGAACTTGCCGCTTGACGCGTTGATGGGCGATGATGCACTGTTTGTCTACCGCTGGAAAGACAAGCATCACGATTGGCAAGACATCTCGCCGAAGCACGGCTATCCGCTCCGCTTTATTCCGCCGGCGACGTTTTACTTATGGAAAGGGGCGAAATGGGCGTCCGGCATCCGCTTCATGAAAAAGGACGAGCCGGGCTACTGGGAAGAGCGCGGGTATTCGATGACCGCCAATCCGTTTAAAGAAGAGCGGTTCGCCGAATCGGTATCCAAGTTTCGGTTTTGGTGAAGAGAATCGAATCTCCCCACTCATCGACAGCAGAAATGAAAAAACGAGGGGTTGGAACAGAACCCCTCGTTTTTTCGCTATGCTGCCCGGCGTGCGGCAGCCTGTTTTTGTAGCCACGGGCGAAGGCGCAAAAAGAGAAGCATAAACACAACCGCCATAAGCACTCCTTTTGCCGCGTTAAACGGCAAAATCGCAGAAATGACCAATGCTTTTGTTTCCGGCGCACTCATCGCCGGAGCGCCGAGAAAAAGCGTATACGCCGGCAAAAAAACGTAGTAGTTCAGCACGCTCATGATCAGAACCATTGTCGCTGTTCCCGCCGCCAGTCCAAGCAGCATGCCTTTTTTCGATGCCGCTTTTCGATAAATAAAGGAAACAGGCAAAATGAACGCCACCCCGGCCGTGAAGTTGGCGATCTGTCCGATGGGAACGCCGGTGGCACTGCCGACGAGAACATAGTTCAGCACGTTTTTCAGCAGTTCCACAAGCACGCCGGCAAGCGGGCCATACAAAAGCGCGGCGAAAAGGGCCGGGATGTCGCTGAAATCGACTAGCAAAAAGTTCGGAAACGGTGGAAGCGGAAAATTGAGCATCATAAGCAAATACGCACCAGCGCTCAAAATCCCGACAGCCACAAAGGTGCGGGTGTTGATGAATTTCACGCTTGTTCTCCTCTCCTTCTCGTGATTCATCCTCACAAGAAGAAGGCTGCCGAGCGGGGACGCCAATAAAAACTCCCTTAAACCCAAGGGCGTAAGGGAGAAAAAGGGCGAACTCAACGAAGCGTCAGGCGAATGACGCCAAACGCCGGCAAACCTTCATCTTCTCCCATCCAGACTATACTGTCGGCTCCGGACTCGCACCGGATCCTGCCTTGCGGCTCGCGGGCTGAGAGGCCAAGCGCCTCATCACCGCCGGTCGGGAATTTCACCCTGCCCCGAAGATGAATCGTTTATTCATTTTTATTATTCCGATGAATTTAGTATACAATACCTCTTTTCGTTTGTCTATCATTTTTTTCCACGTTATCCTACTCCGCCAATTTATCCATTCTCCTTTGGCAGCTCATCCCCCGGCTCGAGCACCGGCGGGGCGACTTGAATCAAATTGGCGTATTTCAATCCCGTCCCCGTGTTGAGTACGACGACCGTCTCCCTGTCGCGAATCCAGCCGCTCTCGCGCAGCTTACGGGCCGCCGCAAACGCCGCCGCCCCTTCCGGACAAATGAACGCCCCTTCCAGTTTCGCCACCGCCCGCTGTTCCGCTAAAATGTCCTTATCGCTGATCGCAATCGCACAGCCGTCCGTTTCATACACCGCCTCAAGCACAAGGAAATCGCCGAGCGCTTTCGGGACATTGATGCCAAATGCCACCGTATGGGAATTCGGCCAAAACTCCGATTCGCGCTTTTTTTCGTTCCACGCCTTCACGATCGGCGCGCAATGCTCAGCCTGCACGGCGACCAGCCGCGGCATCTTGCCGCTCACCCAGCCAAGCGCTTTCAGTTCTTTGAACGCCTTGTAAATGCCAATGATTCCGACCCCGCCGCCGGTCGGGTACAAAATGACATCCGGAAGCTGCCAAGAGAACTGCTCGGCGATCTCAAGCCCCATCGTTTTCTTTCCTTCAATCCGGTACGGTTCTTTTAATGTAGAAGCATCGTACCAGCCGTATTCGCGGATCGCTTTCGCCACGATTTGCCCAGCGTCGCTGATGAGGCCGTTGACGAAATACAACTCCGCCCCAGCGATGGCGCATTCTTTGCGCGTCAGTTCCGGCGCATCGACCGGCATGACGACCGTCGCGCGGATGCCCGCCCGCGCTGCGTACAGCGACCACGCCGCTCCCGCATTGCCGTTGGTCGGCATCGCGAGCTGTTTGACGCCCAGTTCTTTCGCCTTGGAAACTCCGACCGCCGCCCCGCGGGCTTTAAACGTCCCTGTTGGAATAACCCCCTCGTCTTTCATGTACAGCGCTTCAATGCCGATTTCCTTCCCTAAGCGCGGCATCGGCACGAGCGGCGTCATCCCTTCACCGAGCGACACGATATGTTCCGGGCGTTTCACCGGAAGCAACTCATGATACCGCCATAGGCTCGGTTCGCGTTCCTTAAGCGCTTCCCTCACCCCTTCTTGGCGCATCGCCTCCAAATCATAGGCGACCAAAAGCGGCGAGCCGCATTCGCAAAGTTGATGAACTTGATCGACATCATATGTACGTGCACATTTGGGGCAATATAGATGGGACACATAGTTGAATCGCATCGTTTGGCTTCTCCTTTCCGTTTGTTTCATCCGCCCGAGGCAGAAAGCACCTACGTTCGCGTTTCTAACGAGGCACTGGCCTTTTCATTATACCATCCGTCCTCTGTCACCGGCGCCTGTAATGGCAGCGGCCGTACGCCAACTTCGGGGCACCATAGCGCCAAGCAGGAAATGGTCCCCATCCCCTCAAGTTTAGCGGTATAAAATTTTTAAGACGATCCTCGTGTTGATCCCCCGGTGAATGATGGGGATCACATCCATTATTGGGCATGGAAATGGTCCCCTCTTTTTTTACCGTTTGAAGCCGCCTATGGTAAAATAAAACGGAAACCGCCTCTTTTTTCTTACTGCATCGGCGGAATGATTCGCTCATCCAGAAAAACTTGTACATAAGGAGAGGAACGTATGAAACAGGAACTCATCGAACGCTTCATCCGCTACGCGAAAGTCAACACTCAATCCGATCCAGAAAGCGATACGTGCCCGTCGACTCAAGGACAATGGGAGTTGGCGAACATGCTGGTCGAGGAGCTGAAAGCGATCGGGATGGAAGAAGTGACGGTCGACGAAAACGGCTACGTGATGGCGACGTTGCCGGCCAATACGGACAAAAACGTGCCAGTGATCGGCTTTTTGGCTCATATAGACACCGCGCCGGAATTTACCGGGGCCAACGTCAACCCGCAATTGATCGACTCGTACGACGGCGGCGACATCGTGTTAAATAAGGAACAAGGCATCATCTTGTCGCCCAACGATTTCCCGGAGCTTGCCCACTACAAAGGGCATACGCTCATTACGACAGACGGAACGACGCTATTGGGCGCCGACGATAAAGCGGGAATCGCGGAAATTATGACGGCGATGCACTACCTCATCAAGCATCCGGACATCAAACACGGCAAAGTGCGCGTCGCCTTTACGCCGGATGAAGAAATCGGCCGCGGGCCGCACAAGTTTGACGTTGCCAAATTCGGCGCCCAATTTGCCTACACGGTCGATGGCGGGCCGCTCGGCGAATTGGAATACGAAAGTTTCAACGCGGCGGAAGCCAAAATCACGTTCAAAGGCAAAAACGTCCATCCGGGCACGGCGAAAGGAAAAATGATTAACTCGATCAAAATCGCCATGGAGTTCCAGCAACAGCTGCCAGCGAACGAAGCGCCCGAGCATACAGAAGGATATGAAGGGTTTTACCATTTGCTTTCGTTCCAAGGCAATGTAGAGGAAACGAAGCTCCATTACATCATCCGCGATTTTGACCGCGAGTCATTTGAAGCGCGGAAAGCGAACATGAAAGACATCGCGGCTTCGCTCGCCCAAAAATACGGAACCGATCGAATCACGCTTGAAATCAACGACCAATATTACAACATGCGCGAAAAAATCGAACCGGTGCGCCATATCGTCGACATCGCCCACGAAGCGATGGCGAACTTGGGCATCGAGCCGAAGGTGAAACCGATCCGCGGCGGCACGGACGGGTCGCAGCTCTCCTATATGGGACTGCCGACGCCGAACATTTTCGCCGGCGGCGAAAACTTCCACGGCCGCTACGAATACATTTCCGCCGACAATATGGTGAAAGCGGCCGAAGTGATCGTCGAGATCATCAAGCTATTCGAGCAAAAATCATCTTGATCTGCGAAAACCAATCGCTTGAACGATCCGTTTTCGGCTGCCCGAGCCCACGCGGCAGCACCCCCGCCATTCGCAGCGAAAAAAGGTGTCCCCGGGCCTTTGGGGGACACCTTCTTCATTCGCTTGGCGACCGTTCGCCTTGAGTCAACACGTGTTACGGAAGGCGGTTGATCCGCCCCTCCATCCGCGCCGAAAACGGCTGCGCAAGGCCACGAATGTACGAGACGAGGGCATCCAAATCGACCGGCCCTACTTCGCGGTTCGTCCCTTGCGTCAGCACCGTGAACCCATCGCCGCCATCAGCGAGGAAGCTGTTGACCGTCACCGTGTACTCGCCGTTCGGATTGAGCGGTGTGCCATCAGGAAGCTGAATGTCGACGACTTTATTCCCTGCCGGTCTGCTGGCGCTCCATGTATAGCGGAGGCCGGAGATTTGCAGCATGCGCGTTTTTGTCGGCTGCCATTGTTGGTTCAAAAGCTCGCGGATTTGCGCGCCGGTGAGCGTCATTTTCACGAGCTGGTTGTTGAACGGCTGAACGTTGTACAGCTCTCCCCACGTCACCTCGCCTTGTTCAATATCCGCGCGGATGCCGCCCGGGTTCATAAAAGCAAAATCGGTGTTCATCGCCGCCCGCTGGGCATCGGCGATCAAATTGCCCAAAGCGGATTCGCCGCTCGCGTTTTGCTCGTCGGTGATCGTTTCAGCCGCCGTGCCGACGACTTGGTTGACAAGCGGCGCGACTTTCGCTTCATATTTTTCGACGAGGGCCCGGATTTCCGGATCCGGCGTGATGCCGTCATGATACGTCGTGACGATTTCCGCTTGTTTCGCCACGACGTCTTTTGTGCGCGGGTCGATTTTCAGATCGACATCAGAAAACGCCGTGCCGTACGAATACGACTGAACGAGCAGCTTGCCGTCCACCACCGCATTCAAATACGCATGGTTATGGCCGGCGAAAATCACATCGACTTCATCATCGACCGTTTTGGCGATGTCGACGATTTCTCCGCTTGCGTTTGTTCCATCCGGATTGGATGCGCCTGGGTTATGGGCGAGAACGACGATCGTGCGCACCCCTTTTTTCTTCAGTTCCCGCACGGCTTTGTTAATCGCCGTCGCTTCGTCGATGAATTCCACCCCAGCGACGCCGCTTGGTGTCACGATCGATGGTGTATCTGTCAATGTCACCCCGATGAACCCGATTGGCATGCCGTTGACCCGCTTAATGACGTACGGCGGAAGAATCGGTTGTTTCGTTTCTTTGTCAATGACGTTGGCGCTCACGTACGGAAAATCCGCCCCAGCGAAATCGCCGGTCGCCGGGTGATACCCGCCATGGATCAGGCGGAGCATTTCCGCTACTCCTTCGTCAAATTCGTGGTTGCCAAGCGTGCCGACGTCAAAGCCGAGTTTGTTCAGCACTTCGATCGTCGGCTCGTCCTGCAACAACGCCGATACCGGCGGACTGGCGCCGACCGCATCGCCGGCATGGACGAGCAGCGTGTTTTTGTTTTCTGCCTCCCGCTGTTTCAAATAAGCGGCCAAATAATCCGCTCGCCCGACTTCCCGCCCGCCGACTTTTCTCGTCACGTTGAGCTGGCCGTGAAAATCGTTGATACCGAGAAGCTGCACCTCAATATAACGGTGCGAAGAAGCAGGCGGCTTTCCTTTGCTTTTCCCGTTCCCTGCCGCCCCAACCGGCGTTGCCGCCAATACAGCGGCTGCCGCCAATGCCGACAACATCCGTTTTCCCCATCGTTCCGAACGCTTCATCATTTTGTCTCCTTCCCTGTGTATCTTCTATTCATCTACCGATTATATCTTTTGAATACGTAGAATAATAGGGACGAAAAGATTCATTTTTGTAAAACTTTCGTAAATAAAGAGGCTGTCCGCCAAAGGCCATTAAACAGGCCTTTTCGAACAACCTCTGCAATCTCATCCGACGGCGTTTTGATTGTTTAACGGCGCAACGCGAATGCCGGTCGTCTCCTTCCAAACGACTGATCACCGTTACCTGTTCTAACAAAAAAGGTGTCCCGCAAACGATCGGAACACCTTGTTCATCATATGGTTATCCGGCGCTATGCCACACGAAACGGCCATGAACGCCAAACCCTTTTCCTTGTTAGATCGTCTCCTTCCCGCGCACGCCGTTGATCGAGTAGCTCGCCGTAATGGCGGCGTGTAACGAATGGGAGACGGAACAATATTTTTCTTTCGACAGCCGGATGGCGCGGACGACTTTTTCTTCCGGCAAATCGCCTTCAAGGGCGTAATGGATATGAATCTCTGTAAACCGCTTCGGGTGGTCTTCAGCCCGCGTTCCTTCCACTTCCATCGAAAACGCGCGGACATCTAGGCGCATTTTGCGCAAGATCAGGATGATATCAATGCCGGTGCAGCCGGCTAAGGCGTGAAGCAACAGCTCCATCGGCCGCGCGCCCGAATCGTTGCCGCCGACATCCTTCGCGGCATCCATCGGGATCGTCACCCCGGAGGCGCTTTGGCCGCTGAATGACATGTTTCCGTTCCATACAACCGTCGTTTTCATCAAGGTCGCTCCTTTCTCATCTGCCCGGAGTCGGACGAACTTGCCGACAGCCCGTTTCTTCTTTTCAGTTTAGCGGCTATGTCCTTGAAATGCAAAATTCCTGTCTACCGTTTTTGACCGCACATGATAAAATAGAAACATGCACAAACTTGTTGAGTAAAGGGTGTTGGGCTTTCATGACTGCACTGATTTTGCTTCTCGCCTATCTTCTTGGCTCGATCCCGTTTGGCCTTCTTGTCGGGAAAATTGGCTACGGAATCGACATCCGCGAACATGGAAGCGGCAATCTTGGAGGGACGAACACGTTCCGAGTGCTTGGGGCGAAAGCGGGAACGATCGTCATTGTCGGTGACATGCTAAAAGGAACACTGGCGGCGAGCTTGCCGATGCTTTTTTCCGTCCCCGTTCACCCGCTGTTAGCCGGGGCGGTCGCTGTCGTCGGCCATATGTATCCGGTGTTCGCCAAGTTCCGCGGCGGCAAGGCGGTGGCGACCTCGGGCGGGGTGATGCTGTTTTATTCCCCGTTGTTCTTTTTGTCGCTCATCGGTGTGTTTCTTGTTGTCTTGGCGATTTCGCGCTACGTCTCGCTGTCATCGATGGCCGCTGCGCTGTATGCGGTCGTGTATACGGTCTTTTTCACGGACGATATTCCGTTGACGGTGGCGGTGTTGTTGCTCGCCTCGTTTATCTTTTACCGCCATCGCGCCAACATTCAACGCATCTTGAACAAAACGGAGCCGAAGATCAAATGGCCAAAAAAAGGCGCATGACGGTGATCAAGAAAGGAGTTTGGCTGCATTGAAGTTGCCGGAAGCGTTTGCCGCAAAAATGAGAACGCTGCTTCAACAAGAAGCGGACGCGTTCTTGGCTGTCTATGAACGCGAGGAGAAAACGAACGGCCTGCGCGTCAACCCGTTGAAAATTGACCCGGACGCCTGGGCAAAAACGGCGCCCTTTTCCCTTTCCCCGGTGCCGTTTTGCCCGACCGGGTTTTATTATGACCCGAATGAACAACCGGGAAAACATCCATACCACGCGGCCGGCCTGTACTACATCCAAGAGCCGAGCGCCATGGCGGTCGCCGAAACGCTCCGCCCTGCCCCGGGAGAGAGGGTGCTCGACTTGTGCGCCGCCCCCGGTGGGAAAACGACCCAGCTTGGCGCCATGATGGAAAACAAGGGGCTGCTTGTCGCCAATGACATTCATCCGAAACGGGTCAAAGCGCTGGCCGAAAACGTCGAACGGCTCGGCTTGACCAATACCGTGGTCGTCAATGAAGCGCCGGAAACGCTCGCCGAGCGGTTCCCTGGTTTTTTTGACAAAATTTTAGTCGATGCCCCGTGCTCGGGTGAAGGAATGTTTCGCAAAGAGGAAGAGGCGGCTTCGTTTTGGAGCCAAGCGCATGTTGAAGAATGCGCGGCCCGGCAGCGCCGCATTTTGCAAAGCGCCTATGCGATGCTGAAAGAGGGCGGCATTCTCGTTTACTCGACGTGCACGTTCTCCCCCGAAGAAAACGAACAAACGATTGAATGGCTGCTTGAGACGTACGAAGATTTGCGGTTGTTGCCAATTGCGAACATCGGCGGCATCGAGCCGGGGCGGCCGGAGTGGACGAAAACGAAGCGATCCGATCTCGTGCACACCGTCCGCCTTTGGCCGCACCGCGTCAAAGGGGAAGGGCACTTTATCGCCAAGCTGCAAAAGCAGCGGCCCACCCCATCGTGGCGGGGGCGGTGGGCGAAATCGAACGCGCCAAAAACGGTTCTTCGCCTGTATCGTCAGTTTGAACAAGAAGCGTTACGAACAGAGCGAAGCGGTGTGTTCGTATCCTTTGGAACCCATGTGTCCGTTTTGCCCGATCCTTGCCCTGATTTATCCGGCTTAAAAGTCGTTCGCGTCGGCCTCCATCTTGGCGAAGCGAAAAAGGAACGGTTTGAGCCGAACCATGCCCTCGCCTTGGCGCTCCGGGCGGAAGAAGCACGACATGTGCTGGATCTGGCAAGCACAAGCGAGGAAATCGTCCGCTATTGGCGCGGGGAGACGCTGTCCACCGGCGGCGACCGCGGTTGGCTGCTCGTGACCGTGGATGGATTTCCATTCGCCTGGGGAAAAGAAGTAAAAGGAACGGTGAAAAACTTTTATCCGAAAGGCCTGCGCTTGGGGTAGGCGCCCAAAAATGAGGAATGCGTTTGAAAAGCCGCCGTTCTTCTTGGAGGCTGGTGATTTCATCGTGGATACGGCTTGATGTTGCATCGGTTCTGTTATATAGGCAAAAACACGGCAGCGAACCAAGGGTCTCACCGCTCGGGAGACCCTTCGTTTCCGTTTCCTTACGACTTAGTTGGGATCGTCAACGTAAACACAATTTTGTCAGCGGCCAAATCGATGTTTTTCACCGCCACTTGATAGCCGTTGCCAAAGCGAATGTCATTGAGCGCCACATAGACGCGCGCCTTCTCCGGGTCAATGGCGACTTCGTCAGGGAGCGGGGCGTGCTTTTGCAAGTAGCTAAGCACGTATGTCACCGGCAGCTTCCAGTCGCCAAGCAAAATGACCGGCTCGGTCAGTTCGACATTCCCTCCTTGCACCACTTTCGGCACAAACGAGACGACCAATTCCACGCGGCGGCCAAGAATGGGGATGTCGCTCGAAACATAGACGCGGTCGGCTAGCCAAACATGATATGACAGCGGGTGATCTTTCGTTTTTTCCGCCAAATAATCGTGAATGACCGCGTTCAAATGCGCTTTTTTGGCGTATACCGTAAACGTAGCTCCCTCGGCGCTCGGACGCGCCGGCCGCTTCACCGCCGGCGATGGCTGAAACAGCCAAACAGCGGCCAGCATGATGATCGCTGCATTCACGGCAGCCAAGCTCCAAAACGCTCGTTTCCAATTCATCATCGATGCTCCTTACTCTAGAAGGCTGGTGGAAAACCGCCGTTTCCCTTGATCAACGTGGGAACGTGTGAAAAGCAGTCGCGAGGCGACAAAGCTTTTTGAGAAATGATGCCGGGAAGCGACATACTTCCTGAAATCACCGCCCCTCTAGACGGTTGTTCCTGTCCAACCACCAATCTTTTCGTTCACGCAAGGCTTGATGCACTCTGCGGGCGATTTGCTCGTATCCGGCTGCGTTCGGATGAAATTCATCGCGGTAAAGCAAATCGTCGCGGCCGGCAAAAATGTCCTGAATCTCCACAAAGACCGTTCGCGGATAGCCCGACAGCACCGCCTGGCTGGCGCGGTTCCACTCCGCGATGACATCATTGATTTCCGGAACGTTCGGCAGCGTGCTTGAAAACGGATTGTATAGGCCGACAAGCACAATGACCGCGTCCGGATTGAGCGTGCGCAGCGAACGGATCAGACGGTCGAGCCGCGCGGCAAACGTTTCGCTTGCTTTGGCAAACCGCTCGCGCGACAGATCAAAAAAGTGCGAGCGGACAACGTTCATGACATCGTTGCCGCCAATCGTCAACCAAATCAAATCCGCCCGTTCCAATTCTTTATGATGGGCGTCAATGACCGGCGCCAATTCGCTGACACGCCGGCCGCGTTTGCCGAAATTCGCCACCGTCACCGTCCGCACGCCATCCTCGGCGGAAAGCAGCGGCACGAGACGGCCGACATATCCACCTTTTCGCTCTTGATCCCCGACCCCTTCGGTCAGTGAATCGCCGAAAGCGACAACGTAAAGATCCTTTGGCGGCGGCTTGTGCTCCCGCTGCTGCTTGGCGGTTGCCTCCTCTGGACGCTTCAAGCTCCCGTTGGCCGGAAAAGCGACGCAGCCAGCGAGCAGCACCATCAGCGCCATCAGCCATCCCCATCGTTTCATGTTTGACACCTGCCTTTTGCCGCAAACAGGGGATCGGCGCCAAGAACGCCAAACGGCCGCGCCGTTTTGGCGTTATCGCGACGATTGCACGATCTGAATATGCTCTAAAATGGTGTCGTACGGCACATCCTGCACTCCGTTGTACGTTTGGACCACCTTGCCGTCCGGACCGACTAGATAAAAGCTCGTGCCATGGACGACTTGATCGTCATTGGCTGGCTTTTGCACGATCGTTTTAAAGCTTTTTTGCGCCAGCTCGCTAATTTCAGCCGGGCTGTATCCAGTCAGCAAATGCCAGTTTGATAGATCATCGGTAAACTGTTTCGCATAAGCGGCCAGTTTTTCCGGCGTATCCACTTCCGGGTCGACGCTGAACGAGACAAACTCCACATCCAGCCCCTTCTCTTTTGCCATTTTCTTTAATTTCGCCATATGAGCCGTCATCGGCGGACAAACTGTTTCGCAGTTCGTAAAAATAAAATCGGCCACCCATACTTTTCCCTTCAAATCGCGCAGCCCAAATGGCTGACCGGACTGGTCGACAAACGTAAAGTCGGCGACGGGCCAGTTTTTCGCATCGGGAATCGTTTTGCCGCACGAAGCAAGCAAACAAACGGCAGCGATCATGATCATCCGCTTCCACATCAATGATCCGTTCCTTTCCATCGTTGAATCACTCCATCGGGTTCTCTTCAAGCACGGTCTTCGTCCCGCTTTTCATTATATAACGAAACGAGTCAAAATCCCACCAAAAAAAAGTTGTTTTGCCGCGGGGCAAAACAACTACGCATTGTGCTTGAGCACCGTTTCTTTAAAGATCTGTTCATACACAGGCCATTTCAACACTTTTTTCAAATGCTCGCGAAATGAGTAAACGGAACGGTTCGTTCTCGACCGGTACACGTTTGCAATAAACGCCTCTAAACGCAGCTGAATCATAAATCGGTACGTGTTCTCTTCCTCCAATACAGGAATTTCGATAATCTTGACCTTCTGTCCATATGCGTTTTTGAACTCGAGGCTTTTGAACAGCAAAATATCAATCCTCTTTTTCACCGATTTATTTATATTATACACCAATCTGGTGAAAAAGTATGTCGGAATGAGTGAATGGATTTCGACTTTTTTCGTCAAATCAACAGATGGAACAAGTTCGGATCTTTGTTGACTTCTTGGAACGGGAAGCCTTTTTTCTTCATCCGCTCGATGAGCGGGGCGTAGTCCTCGCGCCGTTTCAACTCGATGCCGACGAGCGCCGGGCCGCTTTCTTTGTTGTTTTTCTTCGTGTATTCAAACCGGGTGATGTCATCGGTCGGCCCGAGCACCTCATCCAAAAACTCGCGCAGCGCCCCTGCCCGCTGCGGGAAGTTGACGATGAAATAGTGCTGCAGCCCTTCGTAAATCATCGAGCGCTCTTTAATTTCCTGCATCCGGTCGATGTCGTTGTTGCCGCCGCTGACGACGCAGACGACCGTTTTGCCGCGGATTTGTTCCTTATAAAAATCAAGCGCGGCGATCGGCAACGCCCCTGCCGGTTCGGCGACAATGGCGTTTTCGTTGTACAACTCCAAAATCGTCGTGCACACTTTCCCTTCCGGAACGACGACGATGTCATCCAGCACCCCGCGGCATAACGCAAACGTCTTGTCCCCGACCGTTTTGACCGCGGCTCCGTCCACGAACTTGTCGATTTCCGCAAGCGTCACGACATGGCCGCGCTCGAGCGCCGCTTTCATCGACGGGGCGCCGGCCGGTTCGACGCCGATGACTTTGGTGGACGGAGAAATGCTTTTCACGTACGTTCCCAGCCCGGCCATCAGCCCCCCGCCGCCGATGCTGGCGAACAAAAAGTCGATCGGTTCGTCGCAATCGTTCAGCACCTCGACACCAATCGTCCCTTGTCCGGCGATAACGTATTCGTCATCAAACGGGTGGATAAACGCACGCCCTTCCGCTTCCGCGCATTTCACCGCCTCGTTGTATGAGTCGTCAAACGTGTCGCCGACAAGGACGATCTCGACCATGTCTTTGCCGAACAGCTGCACTTGTGACACCTTTTGCCGCGGCGTCGTCGCCGGCATATAAATTTTCCCGTGCACGCCGAGCGCCCGGCACGAGTAAGCCACGCCTTGGGCATGGTTGCCGGCGCTGGCGCATACAATTCCGTTGCGCCGCTCCTCATCGGTTAAATGCTTCATCCGGTTGTACGCGCCCCGCAGCTTAAACGAGCGGACGACTTGCAAATCTTCACGCTTCAAATAAACGTTGCACCCGTAACGTTCGGACAAGAGTGGGTTTTTTTGCAGCGGCGTATGGAAAACGACATCTTTGAGCGTGTGGTACGCGATCAAAATGTCCTCGACGTATACCGCTCCTTGCTTTCGTTTCAGTTGCTGTTCCATGCTCTCGTTCCCTTTCTTTTCTAAGTTGTCTTTGATTTGTAGATTATATCACAAATTCGCAAAAAGAAAAGGGAATTTTCGAAAAGTTTTTGTGCCGGGGCGAGCGAATGCCTCATCCGTGCGGTCCCGCCTCGGTAGGTGGTTGGCGCGAAACAACGGCACGTCTTCCAAAGAAAACAGTTGTTCGCCGGCCGCCAAACAAAAAAAGACCGGCGCTACCGCCGATCTTGATCTCGATCTTGATCAAATTCTTCCTCTTCAGCCAACTCCATCGCCCATCTTCCTTCATCATACCACCGGTGCGCCTCCTCGCGTCCCGCTTCTTCAAGCACGTGGTTTTCCATATACAGATGGAAAAACGCTTCGACCGCCCCGATGGCCAAGGCGCTGAAAAACGCGCCGTACGCCATGTTGACGGACGGGGCAATGAGGGCCACACTGGCCGGCCAAATAAGCAAAAAGGAAAGCGGCACATCAACAGCGGCGGCGACAAAATGGCCGAAGCGCGGCAACACGAACAAATCGCCGATGACGTAGGAAACGAGCGCCGTGATGATCGTCATGACTGAAATCAACGAGAGCGGAGCATTAAAAATCGTAAATATCGAAAACAACACGACGCTCCAAGCGGCCAACTTGACGACAAACGGAACGATATGCTTCATCGTCTTCCTCCATTTCCAAGCATCGTTCGTATACCGTTATCGTGTCTTTTTTGCCCCGCTTCTATGCAAACAGGGCGCCTTGCCGTTTGGCAACAAGCGCCCTGTTTTTCCGCTCATTCCGCTTTTTTCCGCTCATAAATGAGAAAGGCGTGCTCATATGGATTTTTTTCGTCTTTGATTCCCGGCGTACAGGAGACGACTTGCCACTCTTGTTCAGGGATGGGCGGATAAAACGCATCGCCGGGAAAGGAGGCGAAAATGTTCGTGACATACAGCCGGTCGGCCATCGGCATTGTCGCCCGAAACAATTCGGCCCCACCGATGATAAACACTTCATCGCGGCGCGCCGCGATCCATTGCTTGACCTCTTCGAGCGAATGAAGCACAACGCAACCGTCCGGGCGAAACTGCGGGTTGCGCGTGACGACGATGTTTTCCCGGCCGGGAAGCGGGCGGCCGATCGCTTCAAACGTTTTGCGCCCCATCACGATGGCATGCCCCATCGTTACCCGTTTGAAATACGCTAAATCGGCCGGCAAATGCCACGGCAGCCGGTTGTCTTTGCCGATCACCCGGTTTTCGGCCATCGCGACAATGTGCGAGATCATCGCTTTCGCTCCTTTACACCGCCACCGGCGCTGGTATCGCCGGATGCGGGTCATAGCCGACAATTTCGAAATCGTCGTATTCGTAATCGAAAATGGACGGCGGCTTCCGTTTGATGACGAGCTTCGGGAGCGGGCGCGGCTCGCGCGTCAGTTGTAATTTTGCTTGTTCGATATGGTTTTTGTACAAGTGCACATCCCCGCCGGTGAAAATGAGTTCACCGACATCAAGTCCGCACTGCTCGGCGATCATGTGCGTCAACAGCGCATAGCTGGCGATGTTAAACGGCAAGCCTAAAAACGTATCGACGGAACGTTGCTGCCACATGCACGACAGCCGGCCGCCCGCCACATAAAACTGAAACGCATAATGGCACGGCGGCAGCTTCATGTTATCCAGCTCTCCAACGTTCCAAGCGCTCACTAGCAGCCGGCGCGAGTTCGGGTTTCGCTTGATCTCCTCAACGACCCAAGCGATCTGGTCGATCGTTTTCCCGTCCGCTCCTTTCCACGACCGCCATTGCGCGCCGTAAATCGGGCCGAGGTCGCCGTTCTCATCGGCCCACTCGTCCCAAATCGTCACGCCGTTTTCCTGCAAATAGCGGACGTTCGTGTCGCCTTTTAAAAACCAAAGCAGTTCATAAATGATCGAGCGGATATGCAACTTTTTCGTCGTCACGAGCGGGAATCCGTCCTGCAAGTTAAAGCGCAGCTGGCGGCCGAACACCGACAGCGTGCCGACGCCGGTCCGGTCCTCTTTTTCGATGCCGTTTTCCAAAATATCTTCCAACAGCTGCAAGTATTGCCGCAATGTCCTCACCTCACGCTTTATCATACCATAAGGACGGCAGCAAGCAACGATTTTTCGCGCAAAACACCGCGGCGAAAACACGGGCTTGCTCTATCGGCCGTATGACCGGTTGTGCCGATTCTTTTGCAAGCAGGCGACGTGTCAATCTAGCCCCGCTCCGCCAGCCGACGGATGAATGCATACGTGTTCGGGGCCACCGCCCGCAGCTTGTCCCGCGTTTCATCGCTCGCGTAGTAATAGGCGAACGATTCAGCGAAATACTCCTCGGGATACGTTAAAAAATAAGACTCGCCCGGAAACAGCCGCGGCGCCTCCTCCCGCCAAATCGCTTGAAAGGCGCTTGAACGGTGAATGCCGTCAAAAACGATGGAATCAAGCGAATGGGCAAACTCATGCAGCTCCAAATTGACCGAGCCGTGCCCTTTTCCTTTCTCGCTATGGCCGAGGCGGACGAGCACTAACTGCGATCCGCCGAGCCCCGGCACCTCATCCCATGTTTTGGATCCCGGCGCATAGCCGCGCGGCGTCTTCCCGCGCAAGTGACGAGCGGTCGGCTCATTCGTGATCGGGCCCGTCACCAGCTGGATGTAAATATGATGAGCAGCGGCCTGTTCCAAAATGGCGCGATCAATGCGGGCAAGCGTGCGAATCGTCTTGGTGGCTTGAGCGGCGGAAAAGTCCGCTTCCGGCACGATGACGATGCGGCCAAGCAGATCGTGCGACGGAATCGTTCGCACCTTCAAGCCGCTTTCGTTGAGCAGCACGCCATGTGCGGCCGGGTACGGTGAGAGCGACAGAAGCGGAACGGCAAACAGCGCCACCAGCAAGCTCATAAGCAGCCGTTTCATCATGGTTTCCCCCGCTTCTTTTTCTTTCAATCTATGAAAATCATAACATAGAACGAAGCGGGGAAAAACGCGCAAAATTAGGAAAGAACCGCGAACCGCTTAGGTGCGCCAGTTCGGCGGCGTATTTTTGGACCAGTAAATTTTCCCAAGCTCATAGTGGGCTTGAAAGCCGTCCTCACAAGTGTGATAGTGGAACTGAAACCAATAGCCGTCTTGCGGCGGATGCTCGCGGCGGACGTGAAAGCGGAGCAGATCTTCCCCCGTATCGGACCGATACAAATGAAAGATGCGTTCCCCTTGCCCGCCGGACGGATTTTCTGAAACCGCCAAATAGCGGAGTTCGTCTTCCGGATAACGCTCGGCAAGCTCAGCGATCACCGTTTCGATGCGCGGCAAAATGACGGTGCGAAACTCATCTTCAATAACCGGAGCGATTTTGCGACCGAATTTTTCATGCGACTGGGTAGCGGCCTTTTCGATCGTCTGCTCAATGAATTGGGCGCGCGTCAAGGAGCCGGCTTCATCGGCACGACCGACTGGATTGTGTTGCCAATCAGGAGACGAGGCATCGTCTGACGGCGGCTCTTTGGCAGCCAGCAATGAGGCGGGCGGCGTGACAAGTCCAAACGTGGAAACGGTAATGGCGGCAACAAGCGCTTTTCGCAGCCAAGTCGGCAGTTTCATCGCCTTCACCTCCCGTTACCGCCGCCTAGCGGCTGAAGACGCGAACAAGCCGGTCGCGCTTAATTTCGCCACCGCCCGGCGCAACACTTCTTCCGGCTGGACGAGAGCGATGCGCACGTACCCTTCACCGCTCGGCCCAAACGCATGCCCAGGCGTCACCACGACGCCGGCGCGGTCAATCAGTTCGTTCGTAAACGACAGCGATGTAAACCCGTCCGGAATTTTTGCCCACACGAACATGCCGGCTTGTGGACGGTCCACGTGCCAACCGATTTCGGCCAGCCCGGAAACGAGGGCGTCGCGGCGCGCTTGGTAGATGGCGCGAGTTTGGGCGCAAAAAGGAGCGCCGTCACGAAGCGCTTCGGCAGCCGCCTTTTGAATCGGCCAAAAAATGCCGTAATCCAAATTTGATTTGAATTCAGCGAAGGCGCGGATCACCTCGGCATTGCCGCATACGTAGCCGACACGGCAGCCGGCCATATGGTAGCTTTTTGACAACGAATTGATCTCCACACCAACGTCCTTTGCGCCTGGAACAGAAAGAAAACTCACCGGCTTGTTTCCGTCATAATACAGCTCGCCGTAGGCAAAATCGGAGACGACAAGCACGTTGTAGCGTTTCGCAAACTCAACTACTTCGCGGTAAAACGATTCCGTCGCCATCGCGGGCACCGGGTTGCCGGGAAAGTTCAAAAACATGATTACCGCCCGTTTGGCGATCTCTTCCGGAATGGCTCCCAAGTCGGGCAAAAATCCGTTTTCCTCCTTAAGCGGCAGAAAATACGGCTCCGCCTCCGCCATGGCCACTCCCGCGGCGTACGCTGGATACCCGGGATCCGGCAGCAAAATCACATCGCCCGGGTCGGCGAACACGATCGGCAAATGCACAAGTCCATCCTGCGACCCGATGACGTACGTCACTTCCGTTTCCGGATCGAGCGTGACGCCGTGCGAAGTCCGGTAATATTCCGCGACCGCTTCATGAAACTCGCGAATGCCTTTTAATGTATAGCCATACGCGTTTGGTTCATGAGCGTAGCGAGCGAGCGCCTCGCGCACAAACGGCGCCGGCGGCAAATCCGGGCTGCCGACGCTTAAATCGATCCATTCGTCGTGAAGATGATGCCGCTGTTTTCGATACGCCGCAAGCTCGGCAAACACAGACGCCGAAAACGCGGCCATTCGCTTCGCTTTTTTCATCGCCATTCCTCTCCCCTTGCCAAGACAAAAACCGCTTTTCCTTTTTGCTTTCGTTGGTATATACTATGGTTATATGAATAGTGTACCATATGTTCAAGGGGAAAATATAGACAGAAAGGCGGGAAAATGGGGTATGAATACGATCTTTTTTGCGGCCAGCCTCATTACGTTGTTGTATTTCATTTACAGCTGCATCGCCAATGCCTAACAGGGGCAAAGAAAAAGAGGGTGTCCCCCATGGACCGGGACGCCCTCTTTTTCGCTATATATACGTACTGACTGCTTCTGCCACACGATATGTTGTGCCTGTCTGGAAGGAAGGCGACCTTTTGGGTCAGCTCCTTTTTTAGTCCACTTTCGTTTTTTTGCGGGCGGAGTCAAGCTCATAAGCGCCTGTTTCCGCTTGTGTCGTCCCTTGTCCTCTGACGTCCGGGGCGCTGATGCCCGTTTTCGAACGATCTTTTTTCCGCTTCGGCACGCCGATCACCTCCGTCTTTATCGTTCCCGGCGGCGCGCCTCCGTATGCGAAAGCGAAGAAGGACGGCGCGCCTGTTCGGGAGCGGATGCCGGCGCACCCAACCGCCCGCGAGGCGGCCCCGGCGGCAAAGAGGCGGACGCATCGGCCATTAGCGGCAATGCGTTTGAAAAGCGGAGACAATATTGGCCATGACCTCTTCTAACGAATGAAATTCAATCTCTTCACGGGGAATGAAATGAACGACTTCTTTTCCTTTTAAGAGCGCCATCGACGGCGAGGACGGCGGATAGCCGACAAAGTACTCGCGCATTTTCGCCGTCGCCTCTTTATCTTGACCGGCGAACACCGTCACCAAATGATCCGGCTTTTTCTCGCTTTGCAGCACCGCTTGCGTCGCCGCGGGGCGCGCCAATCCAGCCGCACAGCCGCACACCGAGTTGACAAAAACAAACGTCGTTCCTTCCACTTGTTCCATAAACTGCTCGACTTCCTCGCTCGTGCGCAGTTCGCGGAAGCCGGCGCGGACGAGCTCGTCGCGCATCGGTTGCACGAGCTGGCGCATATAGTCTTCGTACGCCATCGACATGACCATCATCCCTCCATCTCATCGTGATCGCGTCATCAGCATACTACATTTCAAGCAAGAAAAGCAACGAAGACGGCGGCCGGCCCGGACAAAACCAGCGATGCCGGAAAGCGGCATGCTTCCCCACAGCACCGGCCTCTTCAGTCAACCTCTTTTTCCGCCTCTGTTTCTTTTTTCCGGCTTTCGGTCATTTGTTTCCAAACCGACCCTTTCGCCGCTTCACCGCCTTCGATCCGTTCAATGGCCATTTTCACTTGCAAGCTCACTTCAAACTCCGGATCGTTTTCCGCCGCTTTTAACGCCGCGAGCGCCGATTCGTCGCCGACCTCGTACAAAAACATGGCCGCGCGCCAACGGACGAGCTTGCTTTCGTCCTTTAGCGCTTCGATCATGGCCGGAATGGCCTCCGGATCGCCGATGTCGGACAAACAGTCGCCGGCGGTGCGGCGGACCGCAACGGCCGGATCGTTTAACGCTTCGTACAAATACGGAAGCACCTTTTTGCCGCCGATCATGCCAAGATACGCGGTCGCCAAACGGCGGATGGCCATTTTTTCATCCTTAAGCGCCTTCGCCAACACCGGGATATCGTCCTCGGTCGGCTCAGCCATCTGTTCGAGCGCGGCATACCGTTTGCGCCAGTCCGGGTCATCAAGCATCTCGCTCGTCACTTTGAGGCTTGGCCGCTTTTGCGCCGTTTTTTCCTGCTCGCCGCGGCGGAACATGTTGACGATCCGCTCGAGCCGCTCGGGCGGATAGGCGGCCGACAGCTCATCGACGATTTCGCGGCCGATTTCCTCAAACGTGCCGTAGCGCACTCCTTTTTCGACCCATTTTCGCTCAAGCACGACATTTCCCGCGTATTTTTGCGCCTCAATGACCGCGTCCATAAACGGTTTCGGCAGCCCGACGCGATGCTCGCGCTCCCCGTCGACAAGCTTGACTTGCATCGGCAAGCCGTACAACATTTGCACGAACACTTTCACTTCGCCGAAATGTTCGTTTCCTTTCGGCTTGGCCGCGGCGCCGTCATCCGCTTCCTCGCCGAACACTTTGCGCACGTTCGCCAAAATGTCGCGCCAGTCGTATTTCGGATGGCGTTCAATCGCCAAAAAGTCGGCGACATGGTAGATGCTTTTCACCCCGTCAATGCGCAGCAATGCTTGAATAAGCGGCGGCGCTTCGCTGATGTTGTCCGATTTATAGTTATGGCGCATGCCGGGTGGCAACTCTTCGTCAAGCAAAATTTTCATCGTGTTCGGGCTTGGCGTCGGTTCAATCGCTTGAATGCGCAAACGTCACCCCTCCTTGTTTGACAGCAGCTTTTCAATTTCCTTTCTCAACTCGTGCGGCTTCGTTTGCGGGGCGAAACGAGCGACAACCTGGCCGTTACGGTCGACCAAAAACTTCGTAAAGTTCCATTTGATCGCCTTTGTTCCTAATGCCCCCGGCGCTTGCTCTTTCAAATAGTGAAACAGCGGGTGGGCGTGATCGCCATTTACATCGACTTTCGCAAACAACGGGAACGTCACGCCGTAATTGAGCTGGCAAAATTGCTCAATTTCCTCTTCCGTCCCCGGCTCTTGGCCGCCGAACTGGTTGCACGGAAAGCCGAGCACCACAAACCCGCGATCGCGATAGTCGTCATATAGCTCTTGCAGTTCTTTATACTGCGGCGTAAAACCGCAACGGCTCGCCGTGTTGACAATCAACAGCACCTTGCCTTGATAGACGGAAAGCGGTTGTTCCTCACCACGAATCGTTTTGGCGCTAAATTGATATACACTCATGATTTTTCACCTCATCCTCATCATAACGGATTTTATCGTTTCATTCCACTTTTTGCATCGCTGCTAGTCAATGAACGATTGCAGCTGCTCGAGCGACGAAATCATATACGGCACCATCGCCGGCAAATCGGCCGCATTTTCTTCATAAATGAGGCGGGCAAACTCAACCGCGACTTCATTTTCATACGGACCGCGTTCATGCGGAAATGGGAAGCGGAGCGTTTGTCGGATGATTCGCTCCCGTCCCCAAATCGTCCGCAACGTTCCTTCAATGAACGGACAAACGGACAAACGGCGAACCGGCAGGGCAAACAAAAGAGCGAGTCGGCAGCCGGCTTGGCCGCGATAGAGCCGCTCGTTGGCCAGCTCAGCAAAATCGAGCGAAAGCCGCGCAGTGCAGACGACGAACGGATCCGGCGCATCATTGAGCCGAAATGAAATGGCGTACTCCCGCAACAAACGAGCCAAATCGACAAGATCGCGGCGGTCGACGACGGCGATACGCCCTTGCAAGTCCGCGTCGTACACGGCCCCTTCCAGCACTGTTTTTAAATTGTCAAACGCCGTCGGATCCAATTGCCATCCCTCCTTTTGATTCGCAAGCGGTTTCAGAGCAAAAAAGCCATTGAAGAATGTTGACAAAGTTTTTATAATTAAGATATTTAATAGCGAGACCGAAACGGAGGGGACACCATTGCCAATCAACATTCCAAAGGATTTGCCGGCCAAGGAAATACTCGAACAGGAAAACATTTTCGTCATGGATGAAGAACGGGCTTACTCACAAGACATCCGCCCGCTTAACATCGTCATTTTAAACTTGATGCCCGAAAAAGAAAAAGCGGAGACGCAGCTGCTGCGGCTGCTCGGCAACTCGCCGCTGCAAGTGAACATCACCTTCTTGCGCCCGGCGACCCATGAACCGAAAACGACAAGCAAACATCATTTGGATCAATTTTATACCATTTTTCCGCAAATCCGCCATCGGAAATTTGACGGGATGATCATCACCGGAGCGCCGGTCGAACAACTGCCGTTTGAAGAAGTGACGTATTGGGATGAATTGACGGACATTATGGAATGGACGAAAACGAACGTCACTTCAACGTTACATATTTGTTGGGGAGCGCAAGCCGGCTTGTATTACCATTACGGGATTCCGAAATATCCGCTGCCGGAAAAATGTTTCGGCGTGTTCAACCATACGGTGGAAGTGAAAAACGTTAAGCTGTTGCGCGGCTTCGACGATGTGTTTCGCATGCCGCATTCGCGCCATACGGATGTCAAGCGCGAAGACATCGAAAAGGTGCCAGAGCTGACGATTTTATCGATGGCTGAACGAGCAGGCGTTTGTCTCGTCGCCTCAAACGACGGCCGGCAAATTTTCTTGACCGGCCATCCGGAATATGACGCCACAACGCTGAAAGAAGAGTATGAACGGGACTTGGCGAAAGGGCTGCCCATCCAACCGCCGGAATCGTATTTTCCGAATGACGACCCGAGCCAGATGCCGCTCAATACATGGCGTTCGCACGCCAATTTGCTGTTGATCAACTGGCTGAACTATTACGTTTATCAAGAGACGCCTTACGAGTGGGAATAAGCGGCATGTCGGCGAAAAAGCGGCTCGTTTGGCCACCCGGACGATGCCGCGCTCGCCCGCGAAAAGAAAGAACATGTCGAAAAAACGCCTTCGCTGTTCTGGCAAGGCGTTTTTCTCATTTTCGTCACCTATCGACAATTCCCCCAGTCATTCACGCCGATGCGGCATATCATATGGTAGGCTTGATGGGGAGGTGAATCGGGATGGGCGCTTGGTATGGCAACGGATTTGCCTTGATCGTCGTCTTGTTTATTTTGTTGATTATTGTCGGTGCCGCTTTCGGCGGTTACGCTTACTAACCTGTTCGCCTTGGCCGCTTGTTTGCCAGCATCCGAACGAACGACGGGGAAACGCCGCTGATGGCGTTGCCCCGTTTTTTTGCGTTCGCGAATAAAATCGGTTGAGAGGCGGATGCTAATGATGCAACCCGGCGCAAAAGGAGGTGGCGGCGATGACGAAGCGGCCAAATAAAGGAAGCCGGAATCAAAACACGCCGACGCAAGATCCGATGGCGCTGCTCGACGGCCCGGTTTCCGGTGACAACAGCAAAGGGCGGCGGCAAAACAAAGCCCAACATGACAAAACCGATGAACATGCCTAACCTGCAAAAAAAGCGGCCTTGGTTGCGCCGCTTTTTTGTGCTACTAAAATTCAATTCCTTTCATCGCCGTTGTCCCTTGTTCATAGTCGTGCTTCACTAGCTTCATTTCCGTGGCGATATCGGCGGCCGCCATCAGCTCGGGGTGCGCCGCGCGGCCCGTGATGACAAGGTGGAGCGCCGGCGGACGGGTGCGGATCAGTTCCAGCACATCGTTGACGGATAAGATGTCGCTGATCGGAAACCGGTCAATCGCCACGGCGTTGTTCAATTCATCCAACACGATGACGTCATACCGGTTGGAATGGACATACTCGTTCGTCACTGCCCAAGCGCGCCGCAGCGCTTCGCGGTGCACTTCCGGCGTTTTCGTCCATGTGAAGCCGGCGCCGAGCTGGCGCACCTCGACACCGAGACGCCGCAACGCCAACTGCTCGCCGTACGTGCGCTCAGGCGACTTGATAAACTGCAGCACAGCGACTCGCATTCCTCGGCCGACGGCGCGCAACGCCAAACCCAAGGCGGCCGTCGTTTTCCCTTTTCCATCGCCGGTATAAACGATGACCCGCCCGCTACGACGAGGCGTCGGCATCGACCATGCCCCCTTGCCGCTCCGGAAACCATTGGAGCGTCTCACGCAGACGAACGACCTCACCGATGATGATGATGGCCGGATGGGAAATGCCCGCTTTTTTCGCCTCGTCTGGCAGTGTCGAAAGCGGCGCCGCTACCGTGCGCTGCCGCTCCGTCGTCCCCCATTCGATGATGGCCGCCGGCGTATTCGCTGGCTTTCCGGCCGCCAGCAGCCGGCCGCAAATATCCGGCAAGTTAGCCGCTCCCATGTACACGACGATCGTATCGCAGCCGCGGGCGAGCGCCTCCCAGTCGATCCGCTCGCTCCGATGGCCGCTGACCATCGCCACCGAGGCGGCGTAATCGCGATGAGTGACGGGAATGCCAGCGTACGCCGGCACCGCGATGCCGGATGTCACCCCTGGAACGATTTCAAACGGAATTCCGGCTTTCGCCAACACTTCCGCCTCTTCACCGACGCGGCCAAAGACGCACGGATCGCCGCCTTTTAAGCGGACGACCGTCTGGCCTTGACGCGCGCGGTCAACGAGCAAGTCATGGATCTGTTCCTGCACCGTATCATGTTTTCCCGGCTCCTTGCCGCAGTAAAGAAGCTCGGCGCCCGGCTTCGCATAGTGCAACAGCTTCCGGTTGATGAGCCGGTCGTAAATGACAACGTCCGCCCGTTCCAAGCATTCGCGGCCGTAAACCGTGATGAGCCTTTCATCCCCCGGCCCGGCGCCGACCAAATACACTTTGCCGACGGTCATGCTTGTTTCTCCCCTTTCTTTTCCCCTGTCGAAATGCCCGCGGACGCAAACGTCGCCATCTCATTCACCATGGCGGTTGCCGCCACGAAGAGCGGGAACGCCACAGCGGCTCCGCTTCCTTCGCCAAGCCGCATGCGCAAATCCAACAGCGGCTCTTTGCCAAGCAAGCGAAGAGCGATGTCGTGCCCCGGCTCTTGCGAACGATGACCAGCGATCATATACTCTGCGACGTTGGGGGCAAATTGGCGGGCCACAAGGGCAGCCACCGTGCAAATAAAGCCATCAAGCAAGATCGGAATGCGCCGCTCCGCTGCGGCCAACATCGCTCCAGCCATCGCCGCGATCTCCAGCCCGCCGATTTTCGCCAGCCATTCGACCGGCTTCGCCGGATCCGGCTGATGAAGCAAAAGCGCTCGACGGATGACGTCCCGTTTATGAGCCAATCTCTCTTCCCGAATCCCGCTTCCTTTGCCGACAATGCGTTCAAGCGGCTCATCGGTCAAGGTGGCCAACAAGGCGCTGGCGGCGGTGGTGTTGCCGATGCCCATCTCGCCGACAATGAGCGTGCGACCGCCTTGGCCAATGACGGACACCGCTTGCTCGTAGCCGACATGAAGCGCCTGTTCTGCCTCGGACATCGTCATCGCTTCCATGATGGCGAAATTGTTTGTCCCCGGGCGCACCTTTTTCTGAATCACGCGTTCATCAACGATCGGTGCGGCGACACCGACATCGATCACCTGAAGCAACGCGCCGATGTGCCGGCTGAAGACGTTGATGGCCGCTCCACCGTTGGCAAAATTGGACACCATTTGCGCTGTCACTTCAGCTGGATAGGCCGATACCCCTTCGGCAGCCACGCCATGATCGGCCGCAAACACAAGCACTCCGGGCGGAGTGACGCGCGGGAGAAGCTCCCCTGTCATGCCGGCGAGCTCAGCCGCTATGTCTTCAAGCCGGCCAAGGCTGCCGGGCGGTTTGGTCAATTGATCAATATAAGCACGGGCTTGTTCCGCCATTTCGCGGCGGATCGGCGGGATGGAAACGTTCATCATGGACGCGCCATCCTCCCTTTTCACGGGAATAGGCGCTTCCTCCTTTCTCATCTAGGATTGCGAGAGCGCAAAAGCCTTTATTTTCAGACGGTGCCGTGGGAAAAGAAACGAACGAACAACACTTGCTTTCCGCTTCCTGCCTCAAGCGTGCGACCGGGCTCGCTTCGCCGGCGCCGGACTCCGGAAAACCGCAAAGGTCGAAGCGCGGGTCAGTCATGCGAGCGCCTCGTTTTTCAGAGCTTACTCATGCTGAAATTGCCGCATTATCTGTTCGATCCGTTCGACCGCCACATGTCGGCAAACGTGGGCGGCTAACCGGTCAAACGCCGCTTCCTTGAGAGCGCGAAACGGGACGGGTTCCGATAACGACAGCCCTTTTTCCTTGCGAATGTCGTTGAAAAACGCGGCGCGAAACGCATCGTTATGAAACAAATCGTGCATATAGGTGCCGAGAACGCGGCCATCGTCGCGCTTCGCCCCCATCTGGCCCCCATCGTCCTCCATCAGCGGAACATAGCCGGCAAGCGGTGTCGAGCGCCCCATATGAATCTCGTATCCTTGCACGGCCAATCGGTTCCCGTTCCATGTCAGCACCGCTTTCGAACGAACGGTCACTTTCGTCCGCTCCAGCGTCGTCTCGATCGGCAACAGCCCGAGTCCTTTGACCTCGGGAAGCGATGTCTCGACCCCATGGGGATCGCGGATGACCGCTCCGAGCATTTGATAGCCGCCGCATATCCCGACAACCCTTGTTTTGCCTTCGGCGACAAGCGCGGCGATGCGGGAGGCGAGCCCGCGCTGTTTCATGTACACGAGGTCTTCGATCGTGTTTTTGCTGCCGGGAAGCACGATGACATCCGGCTCGCCAAGCTCGGCGGCGTGCGTCACTAGCCGGACGCGGCAATCCGGTTCAGCGAGCAGCGGGTCAATATCGGTGAAATTGGCGATTTTCGGACAGCGGATGACAGCGATGTCAATCGCCCGCTCGCCACCGGATGAGGCGGCGAAACGCTCTAGCGCCAGCGAATCTTCGGCATCGATCGCCAAATCGGGCAAGTACGGAACGACGCCGAGCACCGGCACCCCGGTGTAACGTTCAAACCAATCGAGGCCCGGCTGCAAAAGCGACCGATCGCCATGGAACTTGTTGATGATCACACCAATGACCCGCTTTCGATCCCTAGGTTCCAGCAGCGTCAACGTTCCAACGAGGCTCGCGAACACCCCACCCCGCTCAATGTCGCCAATCAGCACGACCGGGGCGTTGGCAAGTCGGGCGACGCGCATGTTGACGAGCTCACGGTCGTTTAAATTCACCTCGGCCGGGCTGCCCGCTCCTTCGATGACGATCCGCTCATACTCGCTCATTAACGTGTCAAGCGACTGGCGAATGATGGCCAATCCTTGCTCAAAAAATTCACTTCGGTAAGCCATCGCCGGCATGGTGGCGTACGGTCGGCCGAGCACAACCACTTGCGATTCATTCATTCGGCTTGGCTTCAGCAAAATCGGATTCATTTCCGCTCGCGCCGGCACACCGGCGGCTTCAGCCTGAATGCCTTGCGCCCGTCCGATTTCTTTCCCGTCCGGCGTAACGTAGGCGTTCAGCGACATGTTTTGCGCCTTGAACGGGGCCGTTTTCCAGCCGGCTTGGGCAAACAGCCGGCAAAAAGCGGTGGCGATGACGCTTTTACCGGCATCGGAATGGGTGCCTTGAAACATGATGGGCAGCGCTTTAGCCATAGATCGTCACCTTCTCGCATTCAGCGAGCCAGCGCTCAACCATCATCGGTGCGGACGCAAAATGGAAGTGGACATAGCCGGCAACGAGCCGGTGCGCCAAATACCCGTCCGGTTTCGTTCCTTTCCGGCCGCTCGTTGTATAAGCGAACGGCGTCTCGCCCCGCGGTTCGTACACGGAATAGTGAAACTCATGGCCGCGCGCCTGTTCTCCCTCCGGCAAAAGAAAGTTTCCTTTTCTTCCGTGCACTTCACGATATCCAAGAGCAGCCAGTTTCGTTTTCATCACGACCCGCCCCGGGATGACGCCGGCCATCTCATAAGCCGTGCCGTCCGTCGCGACAAGCTGTTCCGTGAGAAACATAAACCCACCGCATTCGGCGAGCGTCGGCAGCCCGCTCCGAATGGCGGCGCGGATCGACTGCTTGACCGCCGTCTGGCGCGCGAGCTGGTCGGCAAACTCCTCCGGAAACCCGCCGCCGATGTACAAACCGTTCACCCGATCAGGAAGCGGTTCGCCGGCGAGCGGGGAAAAGTAGACTAGCTCCGCGCCGCAGGCCGAAAGCATTTCTAGATTTTCAGGATAGTAAAAATGAAACGCGGCATCTTTCGCGACCGCTATGCGCGCCCGATACGGCCGCGAGGGGCGAATGAGCGGCGCGGACGGTCCGAAAGCCGGCGCTTCGGCGATGGAAAGCAGCAACTCCCAATCGATCGTGCGCATCACTTTTTTTCCCAGTTCGGCAAAAAACGAGTCGAGCTCCCCCCGCTCTACGGACGGCACCAACCCTAAATGGCGCTCCGGCAAGGTCAGCTCTTCCGCTTTTGGCAAATAGCCGACGACCGGTATTCCGCACGTCTGCTCAATCGCCGCTTTGACGAGCCGAAAATGCCCTTCGCTGCCGACACGGTTGGCCAGTACGCCAGCCATGCGCACGTCGGGGCGAAACGTCTGAAAGCCGCGGACGATGGCGGCCGCGCTGCGGGCCATCCCGGAACAATCGACGACAAGCAGCACCGGGCTTTGCGTCAGCACGGCAATTTCCGCCGTCGATCCTTCATCCGAGAGCGGCTGTTTCCCGTCAAACAGCCCCATCACACCCTCGATGATGGCGATATCCGCTCCTTGACAGCCGTTGGCGAGCACCGTTTTGACCGCTTCGCTTCCCATCATCCAGCTGTCCAAGTTGCGCGCCGGCCGGCCGGTGACCGCCGTATGGTAAGTCGGATCGATGTAGTCCGGGCCGCATTTAAACCCTTGCACCGTATAGCCTCGCTGCTTCAGCGCCGCCATCAAGCCGAGCGTCACCGTTGTTTTGCCGGCGCCGCTTCCCGGGGCGGCGATGACCAATCGTCGCATGACTCGCTCCCCTTTCCTCGTCTATGGCGAATCAACGCCACCGAAATCGTCACATTGCCCGCTTTCTTTTTCACGAGCGCCATCCGCTCGGCCCCGCTGTACAATTTCGCCGCCGGCTCGCTCACCCCATACGCGCCGGTGTAGCGGTAGACGGTCTCGGACGGCGCTTCGATCGGCACCGCGTTCAGCTCCTCCGGCGTGTACGTGACGAACTCCCAGCCGTATTTGCCGACAACTTCGCGAAGCCCTGGCTCGTCTTTTTTCAAATCGATCGTGCACACCGCTTTGACGCTTTTGGGCGAAAAACGCAGCTCATGGAGCGTCTCGAGGATGACCGCTTCGATTTCATCAGCCGCTGTGCCGCGGTTGCAGCCGATGCCAAGGGCGATCACCTTCGGGCGGTACAGCACACCGTTTTGCAAAATCGCCTCTTCATCCGGCTCAAGCAGACGATGAGTGACCACGAGCGCGGCCGCCGGACGGGCGGCAAGCGCCTCCGCGATTGAGCCGTACACGGTGATGTTTTTCGGCAGCGGCCGCCCCTCCGGCCACCAATCCGGTTCCCCGGACTCTTGCACGATCGCCACCGGCTCTTCGTTCACGACCGCAGCGCTCACCGGCGTCAGTTTGTCATCCGACTCCCATTCCCAGCCAAACTCGCGGCCGAACAAATCAACGGCGATCGTCTGCTGCACGTCAGAAGCGGTCGTAATCACCGGGCGGGCGCCAAGAATCGCAGCGACGCGCCGCGTCAAGTCGTTCGCCCCGCCTAAATGACCAGACAGCACGCTGATCACATGCTCCGCCTTATCATCGATGACAACGACCGCCGGATCGGTCTTTTTGTCTTTTAAGAGCGGGGCGATCATCCGCACGACGGCGCCAAGCGAAATGAGGCAAATAAGGCCGTCATAGCGGGCGAACAGTTCCGGCAACAGCGCCCGGACGTTGCCGGAAAACAGGCGAATCTGTTGTTCTTGTTCGTCGCCGCGAGCAAACTTATCCGTATAATAGACGTCTGCTCCAGCTAGGGTGCGGCCCAGCCGACGGGCAGTCTCCACCCCATGCTTCGTAATGGCGACAACCGCATATCGTCCGTGTTCCTCAATCTTGTTCACGCTGTCCTTCCCCCTTCCGGTATCCGTGCGTAAACGTGCGGTCGTACAGGCGCGAACGGTAGCCACGTTCATGAACGGACGGGTCAAGCGCCCAACCGATCAGCATAATCGCGTGCTTCGTCACTCGATGACGGCGCATCTCTTCCGCCATAGCGGCAACGGTCGTGCGAATGATCCGCTCATCCGGCCATGTCGCCTTGTAGACGATCACCGCTGGGGTATCGCCGCTCCAGCCGGCGTCAAGCAGCGCCGCGCTCACTTTTTTCGCCAATGTCGCGCTTAAAAACAAGACGAGGGTGCAATGATGTTTGGCCAGCTCTTCCAGCCGTTCGCGCGGCGGCACCGGCGTCCGCCCCTCAGCGCGCGTGAAAATGACCGTCTGCGTCAGTTCCGGAACGGTGAGTTCAGCCTGCACAGCGGCGGCAGCGGCAAACGCCGAACTGACGCCGGGGACGATTTCCACTTCCATTCCTGCTTCTTTCAACAAAGCGATTTGCTCAAGCGTTGCCCCGTAAATCGATGGATCACCGGTATGGACACGCACGACAAGCCGGCCTTGTTTCGCTTGTTCCACCATCGCCGCGACCATTTCTTCTAAATGCATGCCGGCGGTATGAAAAACGTCCGCTTCCGGCTTCCGGTAGCGTTCAATCAATTCCTCGCTCACCAACGAATCGGTGTAAAAAATGGCATCCGCCGCAGCCAAAAGCTCGGCGCCGCGGACGGTGATCAAGTCCGGCGCTCCCGGCCCCGCCCCTACGATATACAGCTTCACTTTCTCACCACCATCAATGTCAAATATTCGAGCGACGCGCCAGCCAATTCCTCAACGTTCCACACCACTTCCTCGCCGGACGTCACCTTCGTGATGACGGCGGCGCGCTGAAGCAAATCGAGCTCCCGCAGCAAGTCGAGCAGGAGATCGATCACTTTCGCCACCTTAAAAAAAACGACGCAATCGTGTCGAAGAAGCGCGGCTTTCATCGCCTCGTAATCGTCGCGCGCCGGCACGATCACCACCGTTTCATCCCCATCCGCCAACGGCCAACGCAGCCGAGCGGCGGCAGCGTTCGCTGAGCTGACCCCTGGGATGACTTCAATCGGCGCTTCTGGATAACGCTGTTCCATCACGCGCATCAAATGGATGAACGTGCTGTACAGCAGCGGATCGCCTTCGGTCACAAACGCCACATCGCGTCCGGCCGCCAGTTCCGCCCAGATGGCGTCCACCGCCTCGTTCCATTTCGGCTCAAGCACTGCTGGGTCTTTTGTCATTGGAAAATGCAAGCCGAGACGCCGTTTTTCCTCTGGGGCAAAATACGCATCAATGATTTGTTCCGCATAACTTTTGCTTTGCCGTCCCTTTTTCGGATACGCGATCACGTCCGCTTCTTTCAGGCGGCGATACGCCTTCACCGTCATGAGCTCCGGATCGCCGGGGCCGACGCCAACGCCGTACAATGTGCCGGTCATTCGTCTCCCTCCCGTTTTGCCGCGATGATATAAACCGGGTTTAACGCCTCAAAGCGCGTCAAGTCCAAAATCGGTTTGCTGCGCGATGCTTGCGCCAGCGTAATGTCCACTTGAAACCCGCGCTCGCGCAAAGCGGCGCACGCTTCGGCAAGCGTCTCCACCGTCGCCGCGTTGATCACGATGCGCCCGTTTTTCTTCAGCCGTTTCGCACAGACGTCCAACAGCGGCGCCATCGCCCCTGACGTGCCGCCGATAAAGATGGCATCCGGATCAGCAAACCCATCAAGCCGATCAGGGGCCTTGCCGTGCACAAGCGTGATGTCGACGCGGAATTTGCGCAAGTTTTGCCGGCAAATTTCCACATCATGTTCATTTTTTTCAATGGCGAACACCGCCCCGTCGCGGGCGATTTTCGCCGCTTCAATCGCGACCGAACCGGTGCACGTGCCAATATCCCAGACGACGCTGTCCGGGCGCAAACGCAAAGCGCTCAAGCTGAGCACGCGCACTTCTTTTTTCGTAATCAACCCTTTGTCTGGTTTGCGCTGGAAAAACTCATCATCTTCAATGCCGAGCGGCCAAGAAGGACTGGGCGCCGTCCTCCGCAGCACGACTATATTTAATGGAAGAAACTCGGCTTCCGCCATTTCTTCTAGCTTGAAAAACCGGCACCGCTCATTCGGCCCGCCGAGCTCCTCGCCGACAAACGCCTCATACTCGGTCATGCCGTATGCAAGCAAGTAGCGGGCGATGGCGGCTGGTGAATTTGTCTCATCCGTTAAAATCGCGACTTTGCGCCTCCCGTCGATCCGTTGGGCCAAGCCCGTTAACGGCCGGCCATGGACGCTGAGGAACACCGCGTCTTGCCAAGACTCGCCCATTTTGGCAAACGCCCATTGCACCGAGCTGACAGCCGGATACACTTCGATCGGCAGTTTGCCGGCTAAATAACTGCCGATTCCGTAAAAAAGCGGATCACCGGAAGCGAGCACGACCGTGTTGCGCGTTTCATGGCGGAGCCGCTCGACGAGCTCGCTCAGCCCGCTGCGAATCACGATCGTTTCTCCTTCATATGCCGGAAACATCGCCAGCTGCCGTTCGCCGCCGACAAGCAATTCGCTTTCGTCAATCCAGCGTCGATACAGCTCAGGAAGGCTCGCTGGCCCGTCAGCTCCCACTCCGATCAACTTCATCGTCGCCATCCAACAGCACCGCCTTTCCTAATCGTTGTCCGTTCATCGTGTAAATGGACACAGCCACGTTCAAGCCGCCCCCGACTTCGTTGAGCGCCGCCTGGCAGCACGCTTCGCACAACAGCTCGAAAAACTTCGTGCAGCCGGCTTCTTGCATCATGTCGCCGACTTGCGCCGCTGTATTCGCCCCTCGCACGGCGTCAACCAGCTCCTTGGAAGCCCCGGCTTGTCGAGCGAGCGCTGCTAAAAAACCGAAGTCAACCGGCGCGCTTTTCGAGTGCACCATCATGACGCCTTGGGCGACTTTGGAAAACTTCCCCATCATGCCGACCATCGACACCATTTCCATGCCGAGCCGTTTGCACTGCTTTAACGTAAATCCGACAAAATCGCCCATTTCGATAAACGCTTCTTCCGGCAAATGGGGATATTCTTGCATGGCGTATTTCTCGCTCCGTCCCCCGGTCGTAATGACGACATGGCGGCAGCCGTTCGCCTTCGCCACTTGCAGCGCCTGCACGATGCTCGCCCGATAAGCGGCGGTGGAAAACGGAACGACGATGCCGCGCGTTCCTAAAATCGATATGCCGCCGATGATCCCAAGACGAGCATTCAACGTTTTTTTCGCAATCTCTTCGCCGCCCGGCACGGAAATGACGACGTTCACCCCGCGGTCAACGCCGTGTTGCGCGAGCACTTCGTTGACGGCTTCGTGAATCATTTTGCGCGGTACTGGATTGATCGCCGCTTCGCCGACCGGTACCGGCAATCCCGGCTTCGTGACCCGCCCGACCCCTTCTCCGCCGTCAAGATGGACTCCGGGCTCCGGCGCCCAAGAAACGGTGGCAACGATGCGGGCGCCATGCGTCGCATCCGGGTCATCGCCGCCGTCTTTCACCACCGCCGCGGTCGCCGTCGCGCCGTGGATCACGCACGATTCAACAGCGAAAGTGACGACCCGACCGATCGGCAGCCGAATCGTCGCCTCCGTCTGCACCTGACCGGTAACGAGCGCGGTGAGAGCCGCTTTCGTTGCCGCCGTCGCACACGATCCGGTCGTGTACCCTTCCCGCAGCGTTTTGTTTGCCCCCATCGCCCGTCACACCCGTTCGGCCAACAGCGATAAAGCGTTTAAAGCGGCGACGGTCACCGTGCTTCCCCCTTTGCGCCCCCGGTTGGTAATAAACGGCACATCGAGTTTCGCGAGCTCCTCCTTTGACTCCGCCGCCGACACAAATCCGACCGGCAAGCCGATGACCAATCCGGGCCGCGCCTCTCCTTCTTTGATGAGGCGAATGAGCTCCAGCAGCGCGGTCGGGGCGTTGCCGATGGCGAAAATGCCGCCTTCCGCCTCCTTCACTGCTTTGCGCATGGCGACGATCGCCCGCGTCGTATTGAGCCGCTTCGCTTCAGCGATGACATCTTCATCGGAAATATACACGCGCACCGAACTGCCGAATTTCGCAAGGCGCGCTTGATTGACACCCGCTTGCACCATTTGCACATCAACAACGACAAGCTTGCCGCTGCGAATGGCGTCAATGCCGGCGCGAACGGCGTCGGGATGAAAGAGAAGGCTTTTTCCAAGCTCAAAATCAGCCGAGGCGTGAATGACGCGCTGGACGATCGGATATTGCTCAGCCGTAAAGGAGTGCTCGCCGATCTCCTCGTCAATGATTTGGAAACTGCGCGCTTCGATCTGTTCCGGTTGGACGGTCACCGGGCGAAATGTTGTATGAAATTCCATGCTCACTCGCTCCTTTCCTTTTTCCATATCCACACGTACGTTCCGTCTCTTTTCCCCGCCGCGGTGAAGAAGAGAATGAAGGACGAACTGCTTCCTGCCGCTACAAAAACGAAGAAAATGAAGACAAGCGCGCAGGCGGCAATCGTTTGCCACTGCGCGGGACGTTTGGGCGGGGCGCCTCAGCCCGCAGGGAGCGGAACGCGCTCTTTCAATGCCGCCAGCACGCCGGCAAACTCGTGATGCACAATGCCGTACGCCAAGCGCGGACGGCGGATGACGATGACTTCGATCCCGAGCTCCTCGGCGGCGGCGATTTTCTCATCGACAAACCCGACTTTGCCGCTTTCTTTCGTCACCACGACCGTGACGCCAAAATGGCGGTACAGCGCCCGGTCGAGCTCTTTTGTGAACGGCCCTTGCATCATGACGATCTGCTCTTGGGAAAAACCGAGCCGCTCGCATTTGTCAAGATTGTCTTTGCGCGGCAGCATTCGCGCGATCACCTTGACGTTCGGGCGGCCGATGAGCCTGGCGGCGAAAATGTCAAGCGTTTTGCTGCCGGTGGTAAGCATGACGACGCCGCCCTTTTCCGCCGCCAAGTCCGCCGCTTCTTCATAGCTGTCGACAAATGTCACCCGCTCCGAGGCAATCGCTGTCTCGCGCCGCTCATAGCGAATGTACGGCAAATCCATCTCCGCTGCCGCCTGCATGGCGTTTTTCGACGCCTCTTCGGCAAACGGATGGCTCGCGTCGACAATCACCTTCGCCCCTTCCGCTTTGGCGAGTTCGGCCAGCTGAAAGGCGTCCAGCCGCCCGACGTACGTTCGAATGCCCGCGGCTCGCAACTGTTCCGCGGCGTGATCGGTGACGACGGTCGCCGTCACGTCATATCCGGCGTGCTGAATCATCACCGCTAATTCGCGGGCATCGCTTGTTCCAGCCAACAACAAAATCATCACTGCTTCCCCCTTTCAATGATGATGATGATGGTGATGATGGTGGTGATGGTGATGGGCGGCGTGAATCCGGTATTGGCAGACATCACAGTTCATCGCCACCGTTTGCCCGAGCGCCTCCTCGAGCCGGTCAAGCACAATGTCAGCCAGCTTCGGATGAAAGCCGAAATAGCTGGCAAGCGCAAATGAGAGATGCGAGTGCTCAGCTTGGTATTGCGCCACTTGCCGCTCGAGCCGCTTGATGAGCACGCCGGTGAACAAAAAATACGGCAAGATGACGATCCGTTTCGCTCCAAGCGCCAAACAGCGGTGAACGGCATCATCGAGCGACGGGGTGGTCACGCCCATAAACGCTGGCTCAACGAGCGAATAATCGGTCTGTTCCCAAAACAAGCGGGCGATTTTGTATAAATCGCTGTTCGCGTCTGGATCGCTGCCGCCGCGGCCGAGCAAAATGACCGCCGTTCCGTCGCCCGGCTGTTCCGGACGCTCGCCGATTTCCCGCAACCGGTCGCGCAAAATGGCAAACGTCTGCTCATGAATGCCGATGGGGCGGCCGTAGCGAAACGTGATATGCGGATAGCGCCCTTTCGCTTCGTCGATTTCCGCTGGAATATGGAGCTTCGAATGCCCAGCCGGCAATAAAATGAGCGGAATGACCGCGACGTCCGTCGCCCCGGCTTCGGCACAACGTTCGATTCCTTCGCCGATCGACGGACGGCCAAATTCAAGGAAGCACGTTTCGACATGAAAGGAAGCGGCAAGGCGCGGCCGCAGCCGCTCAACAAACTGCACCACTTGTTCGTTTCCCTCCGGATCGCGGCTTCCATGGCCGACAAATAAAATGGCTTTCATCGTTTTCTCTCCTTCTTCATGTATTGGCTCGCCTCCTGCCTTCTAGAAGGACGATGATGTAAGGAAAATGTTGCTCCTAACCGCGTTTCTCAAGTTAAAAAACTAGAAGATTGATAATTTTGTTTAATATACCACTTATTCCATTTATTTATCAACAAGAAAAATATTGGCTCTTCACCAAAAGTTGTACTTGATTTTTCCATCACACATCTTACTGATGCATCCACGAAAGAACAGGAAACCAATCATGTTTTGCTTACACCTATTCAGAGAAGTGCAACGTCTGTCAAGTACACGTTGTGGTGATGAACCAAAATATTTAATAATATACTTTATTTTCTAAATAAAAACACCACCGATTGGTGTGTGACAGCGGTTTTTCATCGACCTTCTAACGCAAGTGGCAACGAAGCCGGCCGCTGTTTCCGCCGCCGTCGGAAACGGCTTGCGGTTGTCAGTCGCCGCAGGCGGCCGTTTCCACAGCAGCGGCCGTTGCTTCTTCGTGACGAAACGGACCGATTTGCTTGACGCGGGCGAAAAACTTATGAAACCGTTCGTTCGGATGACCGTGTTCTTTATAGTATTCAATAATATCAGCAATGACGGTAATGATTTCTTCTTTTGGAATGCCCTCGGCGACAAGCTGGCCAGGGTGAGCGTTGCGGCCGACCGTCTTTCCTCCTAAAAACAAATCAAATTTTCCTTTGCGATACACGATGCCGATGTCTTCGCGCACCGCGCCGTAGCACGCCATCCCGCAGCCGTTGACGCCGAGCTTCAACTCTTTCGGCAACGCCATGCCCCCGAATTTCCGCGCCAATTCCTCCGCGTACGGAATGGCGTCTTTTTTCTCCCCGTCACAAAAATCGCACGCTTTCACGGTCAGGACCTCGCCGACCGGCATCACTGTCAGTCCGGCGGCCACAAGACGGGCCGTCAGCCCAGCCGGATCCTCTGTTAACCGTTCAATTTTCATATAATGGTCCGGAGTGTAAGTCATCTTTCCATCCGGCCCTACCACTTCCGCGAGCACGATAAGCTGTTCGGGAGTGAACTGTTTATTGGCCACGCCCGGACTGACGGCCGCCTCGAACAGCACCGGGGCTGGGCGCATAGACCGGTGGGTCAAGGCAGCGAGCGCGTCTTCGGCAACTTCTTTCGCCGCCATGGGACGGTCGACAGGCGGTATGGCCGACCCCGACTCCTTCGCCTGTCGGGCCGCCGCCGGCAGAGGGACGCTCGAAGCAGAGAGAGGTAAAGACGCGGATGGCACCGAAACACGAGGTCGCTCAGTCTCTGGCTCGCTGGCGGGTTCAAGAACGGGGCCACCGTTCAACGGCTTCGTCTGTTCGAGCGCCCACGGCTCCGCTTCTTTGCGCAGCCGCTCATGCGGCTTGAGCGGCTGGACGGCCGCGGTCAAATGATATTTGCGCTGATAGCCGCGCGGTGTGATCATGAGCCCATCGTGAACAAATGTCGTTGAATTGCCGATAATGACCGTCGTCAACATGCCGATTTCATGATCAAGCATATGGGCTAAGTCGGTGAGGACGATCTGCTGGCGTTCGCGGTACGCGCTTTTCACTAGTCCGACTGGCGTCTCGGGCGCCCGGTGGCGAAGCAGAATGCGCTGCGCTTCCACAATTTGTCGCGTGCGCCGCCCGCTTTTCGGGTTGTAAAGCGCGATGACAAAATCGGCCGCCGCCGCGGCTTCGAGCCGCTTTTCAATCAGCTCCCACGGCGTCAAATGGTCGCTCAAGCTGATCGTGCACGCATCGTGCATAATCGGCGCCCCAAGCAAAGCGGCGCACGAGTGAATGGCGGAAATGCCCGGAATGACTTCCACTTCAATCGGATCGTCTTTCGTCCAGCCTTTTTCAATCAACACTTCGTAGACGAGCCCCGCCATGCCGTACAGCCCGGAGTCGCCGCTGGAAATGACGGCCACCGTCTTGCCGCGCTCGGCCCACTTCACTGCCGCTTGGGCGCGGCTTACTTCCTCGGTCATGCCGGTGCTGATGATTTCCTTTCCGGCGATCAAATCGCGCACCAGCTCAATGTATGTTTTGTAGCCAATGATGACGTCGCTTTCTTCAATGGCTTCGCGGGCCCGCTTCGTCATATGGTCAACACTGCCGGGTCCGAAGCCGACGATCAACAACTTACCTCCCATGCGTTTCCCCTCCTTGTTCTTCTGGCCATGGCCGCGGCATCGAAACTTCCTTCGGCCCCCACTCCTTCCAGAACCGAACAAACAGCGGCACGTCCAAACGGACCGCGAGCAGCTGGCGGCGATCGGCAAAAACGTCTTCCGGCGGTCCTTGCTTGACAATCAGGCCTTCGTGCATGACGGTGACCCAATCGGCCCATTGCCAGACGAAATCCATGTCGTGCGTGGCGATAAGGACGGTCGTTCCCCTTTGATGAATGACATCGATTTGCCGCAAAAACTGTTTCGTTTGATGCTGGTCCAAATACGCCGTCGGTTCATCCAACACAAGCAAGTCCGGCTTTGTCGCCATCGCCGAACAAAGCGTCAGCCACTTTTTCTGTCCGAGGCTGAGCTGGTGGGTCGGGCGATCGAGCCAATCACCGAGTCCGTATTCATCAACAAGCGCCGACAAAGCGGTTCTCATCTGTTCTTCATTGAACCCAGCGTGAGCGAGGCTAATCGCCAATTCATCGCGCACGAGCGGCGCAATCAGCTGATGTTCCGGATTTTGAAAAACGAGGCTGACTTCACGCCGCCAGCGCCGCCAATCGGCCCCGCGCTCATACATGTTGCTCCCTTTCCAATACAGCGCGCCCGACCGTGCCCGCAGCAATCCGTTCAAATGAAGAAACAGCGTCGTTTTGCCGCAGCCGTTTGCGCCGATGAGCGCGCATTTTTTTCCTGCTGGAATTTCCCAATCAACCCCGTTGAGCACATCGCGCGAGGAATCGTAAGCATAGCGCACTTGTTCCATCCGTAGCAGCACCTTTTTCACCCTTTCCACCAAACCATGCCGAGCAGCAGCCCGATTAACGCGGCGCCGGCCGCCATATCAATGGTATGTGGTTTTGTGTCCAACGGCTGATGCCGATAGACAAACGAGTCGATTCCTCCGCGAGCGGTAAGCGCACGCCCGAGCGCTTCGTACGATTGCCCGGCCTTCAGCCACAATTGGTACATGAGCATCCCCCCATGCCGCCAATGTGTTCCCCCGTTGCGGGCGCGCAACGCCAGCCACAGCTCAGCCGCCGCCTGCTCAAGCAAAAAGATGAAGCGGTACATCAAAAAACAAAGCTCAATAACCGCCGCCGGAAGACGACAACGCCGCAGGACGGCAAACCATTCCGGCGCCGGCGTAGTGATTAGAAGGAAAAACAAACAAGACCACGCCGCCAACGAGCGAACGGCCAATTCAGCGGCCGGCCGCAGCTGGCTATAGGAAATAGACAAATGAAAGGGAAGGGAAATAGAAATGACCATGGTCAATAAGCTGACTCCTAAAAAAACTGAAGCGGCGGCCATTGCTTTTCCATACAGCGAAAGCGGTACACCGGCGCGACCGATGATCCAATACGTCATCCCGGCCATAATGAGCAACTGTTCGCGCCAGCTGCTTATCATCCCAAGCACCAACAAGATCACCGCCATCGCCAGCTTCCATTCCGCTCGCCACGTTCGCAGCCGATTGTCGTAAGCGAACCGATCAAACTCGCGAATCATGCCCGTTCTTCCGTTCCGACCGCCCTTTATACAGGCCGATCACGTAGCCGATGACGCCGGCGCCAAGGGCGGCTTGCAGCGAAAATAGCAGCGTTTCCACTTCGCCGCCCGGCGGGGTGAAAATCGATTCAAACCACGGCCGGTAATGCGGAGCGAGCGTTTGAATCGCCCGTTCCGCTTGGTCATCGGTGCCGCCAAATTCGGAGCCGCGCGCCCACCAAAGCGGAAGAAGGATCAACACCAATACGAAAGCGAACAGCCACAGGTTTTTCTTCATCGAATCACGCCCCCTTTTCCCGTTCAAATAGCGGAGAAGCTTGGTATGAAGCGAGCCAGTTCCAGACCATCACCGTCAAAATGCCTTCCGTCACCGCCAGCGGCACTTGAGTGATGGCAAAAATGCCGGCAAATTTTAAAAACGAAGCGAGCACGCCGCCATCCGGTGCTGGAAACGCGACTGCCAATTGAACGGATGTAGTGACATAGGTCGCCAAATCCGACAAACAGGCAGCTAAAAACAGCGCCACTCGATGTGAAACAAGACCGCGCCGGTGCAGCTGATACACACTAAACGCAACCAGCGGCCCAACGACCGCCATCGACAAAGCGTTCGCCCCCAATGTCGTCAATCCACCATGAGCAAGCAGCAACGCTTGGAACAGAAGAACTAGCGTGCCGATGACAACCATCACCCACGGCCCAAACAACGCGGCCCCGAAGCCGATGCCGGTCGGGTGGGAACTGCTGCCCGTGACGGACGGAATTTTCAGCGCCGACAGGACGAACGTAAACGCCCCAGCCAAGGCCATGAGCAGCTTTTGCTCCGGATGCTCTTTCAGCGTGCGGACGAGACGACGTAAACCAACCAAGAAAAACGGGAGAAACAATCCCCACCAAAACAGCGCCCATTTCGCTGGCAAAAATCCTTCCATAATGTGCATGGCGTACGCGTCTTGTTCATTCGTCAAGAAAAAGTAACTTGTCAATAGCGCCGCGATGACAACCCAACGGCTTGTTCGCATCATTGTCGATTCGCCTCCTTCGGTTCATTGGCCGTTTTCCGCTTCCCAACCGGCGCCTCGCTTTCCCCTGCTGGCGCCCATTTGCATCCTGCCTCCTCATCAAACTCATACGTCGCCCATTCGCGAATCGGCGCCCCTTCACAAAGATGGATGCGCACCACCTCCCGCGCTTTTTCCGGCGTCATTTCTCGGTACCAGACGCCATCCGGATAGACGATCATCACGCATGCATCCTGGCAGCGGCCGTTGCAGCGCGTTCGTGTCGTATGAACAAGATCGTCTAAACCAAGACGGGCGATCTCTTCGCGCACCGCCAGCGTCACTTCCTCCCCGCCATGACGGAGGCACGTCCCGCCGTTGCAAATGAACAAATGATGCCTCATTCCCCGCAAATCCCACGTCGCCATCGAATCCCCCCTTTTGGCTAGAATGATAGAATTCAGATGCAGACAGACGAGCAGGTTTCAGGCAAAAGAAAAAGCACCTCTACAGCAGAGGTGCAGAAAAATGTATACAAAAAAGTCTTAAACGACCCAAACAGGCCTTATGCAGCCCTCATTCTCCCGCACGTCTGCCTATAGTCCCGTAGGCATCCGTCCGACCCAAACAAGGCAGGTCTCCTGACTTAGGATCATCGCTTGCGGCGCCTTCCCGAAGTTCTCTTCAGTGACTTGTTGCCGCAAAGCTCCCCATCACAGTGGCGGGCACCGTGCCGGATTTTCACCGGACTTCCCTTTTTCACCCGAGCCGGTTTGACGAGCTCAGGCACCTTGTGGGTTCTTCACCATATCTACACTGTCATGGAACAAGCATCTGTCTCCATCGTAGTACAAGCAAAACGCTACCGTCAACCGTTTTTTGCCGACAAATCGGCGCAGGCCACGACGATGCCGTCCGCATCGGCGTACACATACGCTCCCGGTTCCCAACGCACACCGCCAAACTCGAGCGCAACGTCGCGGGCGCCTTTTCCTTCTTTTCGGCTTTTGACCGGGCACGTGCCAATGGCCATGACGCCGATCGGCATCGCACCGATTTCTGCGGAATCGCGGATGCAGCCATGGATAATGACGCCAGCCAGCCCCCTCTCGCAGGCGATTTGTGCCAATCGGTCGCCGAATAACGCAACGCGGCGCGACCCTTTTCCGTCGACAACCAACACCGTCCCCGCTGGAACGGTCTCGAGCGCTTCGCGGACAAGCACGTTGTCCTCCAACACGTCAACTGTCGCAATCGGTCCGGAAAACATCTGTTTTCCGCCATATGATTGGAACGGCACCTCGCATACTTGCAGCTCGTCTAAAAATTGATCGCATAAATCGGCTGTTTTCATTGTCGCTCTCTCCTTTCCCTTTTTGCATTCGCCACCATTCGCCAAAGTCCTGCTGACTACGCTTTTTTTTGCGGCGCTGTTTATATTTGAAAAAGATGTGGAGTTTTGCTAAACTAGACGTTGAACGTATTGGCTCGTCCTCGCTGTCCGGCGAACGAAAAAACGGCCCCACACGACATGGCGGAAGCCGTTTTTGCCTGCCGGCTACGCGGCAAAAGCCGCCCCGTCCGGCCATTCAGCTCGGCTAGCTGGATTCGAACGAGCGCATCACGGAAGTCAAAGTCGGTTGCCTTGCCGCTTGGCTATAGCCCAACGTCTTTGTTGGCACTTACAGTAGGCAGCAACAACCCTCCCCGTTCGAATCAAAACGCATACCATTTTGCAAAAGGAAGCAAAATACAAATAAGGATTCATGTCCCGTGCGTTTCACCACATCTTTACCATCGCTTCACAATCGCTTCATTTCAATAAAGTATAATGCAAAGAGAAAGGGGGGAACGACGTTGCGCCGAACCGCCGCCCTCCGCCAATGGCTTCATGTGTTGTGGTTATTGTGCCTGCCGCTCGGCCTCGCCGCATCAACCGCCGCACAGCCGTCCGTCGCCCCGAAACCGATCATCATCGCCCACCGCGGCGCATCCGGACACGCGCCGGAGCATACGCTCACGTCCTACCGCCTCGCCGCCCGCATGCAGGCCGACTATATCGAAGTCGATGTGCGGGCCACCCAAGACGGGAAGCTCGTCGCTTTGCATGATGCCACACTCGCTCGGACGACAAACGCCGAAACCGTTTATCCGCGCCGATCGCCATGGCAGGTCAGCGATTTTTCAATTCGTGAGCTCAAAAAGTTGGATGCTGGCTCGTGGTTGGCTCCGCGCTTTGCCGGCGAGCGCGTCCCGACGCTTGATGAGGTCATTCAGATGTTGAAAGCGGAGCGTGTGGAAGCCCCGTTGTACATCGAAACGAAACAGCCCGGCATCGAAAAGGCCGTCGCGCACCTGCTGCAAAGCCATCACATGTTGCGCCCCGGCCGCGTCATGTTTCAATCGTTTTCCCGAAAAAGCCTCGAGGCGCTGCGCCGGCTCATTCCGCGCGGCATTCCGCTCATCCAATTAATCGACGGAAGGGAAGCGCAACATTGGGACGATCAACGGCTGAGACAAATCGCCGCCTACGCCGATGGCATCGGCTTGCCGCTTTCGGCCGTCACCAAAGAGCGAGTGCGCGCCGCCCATCGCCGCGGGCTCATCGTCCACGTCTATACCGTCAATGCAACGCACGATCTGGCGCGCCTATGCGCCATGGGCGTGGACGGGATCTTTACCGACTATCCCGACCGCCCGGCTCGCATCGCCGCTTGCCGCCGGCCGCCCGACCATTGACTAGCCTTCAAGGAGAAAGCCGGGATTCTAGTTTACATAATATTATTATTGTTTAAAAATGAAATCGTTTCCATCTGATCCGATTCGGTGTATCCTTTATGAAAAAGGAGGCCGCCGCGCTAAGCGAGCCGGAGCGGCTGATGGAACGGATTCAAGAGCCGCAAACGGAGGAACCGGCAAAAAAGGACGGGACGCCATCGGTCCGCCCTTTCGCCAAGCGCCCCGCCCCCTATTTCCTCTGTTGCCTTCATTACCGCTTCGGAAACTGAAACGACAATTTCTTCTCGTTTTCATCCCACACAAGGACAGCGTCAAACGTTTTTCCGCCTTTTTTGAATCCTTTAATGACATTGGTTTTTCCTTTTGCCAGCAGCTTTTTTACATTGGCCGCCGAAATCGATTTGCCGAGAATGCGTTTGGCGATCGTAAACGAGCATTTTGTTTTCGCGTACTGGTCACAGCCGTACAACGTTCCTTTGTCGATGACGGTCCCTCCGCAAAGCGGGCACGGCCCGAGCTTCTCACCGATCGTTTTTTTCGTTCTCGTCCGCTGGATCGAGGCGGTGTCGACCCCGTTAAAATTCCAAGCTGGGGCGGCAGCGATGGCGTCAGCGACCACTTTTTGCGCCAGCTTTTTCACCTGTTCCATAAACGCGGCGGGCGAGGCCGTTCCTTCGCCGATTTCGCTTAGGCGCTGCTCCCATTTCGCTGTCATTTCCGGCGAGGCGAGAATCGTGCCGCCAAGCGCCTCGATCAATACTTTCGCCTTGTCCGTTGGATAGACGAGGTTATTTTTGACTTCAATGTATTTTCGTTCCTTCAGCATCGTAATGATCGCCGCCCTTGTCGCTTCCGTGCCGAGCCCTTCCGTTTTGGCGAGCACTTTTTCCAGCTCCTCATCGTCCAAAAATGTTCCCGCCGTTTTCATCAAGGTGATGAGTTCGCCTTCCGTATACCGTTTCGGCGGCTCGGTTTTCCCTTCTTTCACTTTGACAGCGGCCGCCTCCCCCGCTTCGCCCCGCTCGAGCGGGGGCAGCACCGCGTCTTTCTCCTCCTCATGCGGACGGATGACGGTGCGCCACCCCTCGTCAACAACCTGCCTTCCTTTCGAAACGAAGCGAGCCCGACCGTCAACCAACGTCGTGACGGTCGTATAATCCATGACCGCCGCTTGGTGGTGGGCGGCGATCAAGCGGCGGACAACTAAATCGTACACGTTTCGCTCGTCGGCCGACAGCTTCTCCGGGTCAACGACCTGTTCCGTCGGGATGATGGCGTAGTGGTCGGTCACTTTTTTCTCGTTTACATAACGTTTATTCTGTAAAATCGACGGCCGCGGCAGCGGAAAATACGAAGCGTACGCCGGAAACGACGACAGTTTTTGCAAAATGGCCGGGAACGTTTCCGCCTCTCCCCTAGTCACATGCATCGAATCCGAACGCGGGTACGAAACGATTCCTTTTTGGTAGAGCGATTGCAGCACATCGAGCGTTTTTTTCGGCGAGAAGCGGTACAGCTTGTTCGCTGTCGCCTGCAGCGTCGATAAGTTGAACAACAGCGGCGGCTGATACGTTTTCCGCTCGGTGCGGACGTCGGCGACTTCCGCCCGCTTCCCGCGGCAAAAGGCCGCGATTCGTTTCGCCATCTCCTCGTCCTTAAGACGCGTTTGACCGTTTTCATCCGTCCATTTTCCTTCATAGCGCTTGTCGCCGATGACAAACGAAGCGATGACTTCCCAAAACGGCTCCGAGCGGAACTGCTCGATTTCCCGCTCGCGCCGGACAATAAGAGCCAAGGTCGGCGTCTGCACGCGCCCGACGGAGAATACATCGTTCATCCCGCGCTCTTTCAGCAACAAGCTGTACACGCGCGAAGCGTTCATGCCGACGAGCCAATCCGCGCAGGCGCGGGCGTACGCTTCTTCATAGAGCGGACGCGTCGTCTGCTCATCGAGCAGGCGGCGAAATCCTTCGGCAATGGCCTTTGGGGTCAACGATGACAGCCAAAGCCGCCTGATCGGCTTGTTAACGCCGCTCAGGCGGATCACGTTGCGCACAATGAGCTCCCCTTCGCGCCCGGCGTCTCCCGCATGGATGATTTCCGTCACTTCCGGCTTCCGCAGCAACTCCTTAATCACTTGAAACTGTTTCGCCTTCGCTTTTTCGATCTCATACTCGAACCGTTCCGGGACGATCGGCAACGTGTTGAGCGTCCACCGTTTCCACTCCGGGCGGTACCGCTCGGGCGGGGCGAGCTGAAACAAATGCCCGATCGCCCATGTCATATACGCCCCATCCGGAAATAAGTCATTCGGCAAAATTTCGATATAGCCTTGCCGTTTTTTCGTCTGAAAAATCGAGGCGAGCGTCGCCCCTTGGTCCGGTTTTTCCGCAATAATGACTTTCATCGGCTTCTCCCCTTATGGCACCTCATGCCCCATCGAGCTTTGCCAAATGGCGAACCATTGCTCGCGGGAAAGCGGCAAAGACAGCGCCCGCACCGCCCGCTCGATGCGTTCTCGTTTTCCCGATCCGACAATCGGCATCATCCGCGCTGGATGAACGAGAAGCCACGCATACAGCACTTCATCGATCGTCGCAGCGCCCGCTTCGCCCCGCACTTGTTCAAGCGTCCCGCGCAACCGCACCGCCCGGTCATCGTCAGCGGAAAAAATCGCTCCACCAGCGAGCGGCGACCACACCATCGGTGGAACCCGCTTTTCCAGACAAAGATCCACTGTGCCGTCCGCAAAATTTTCGAGCCGGTACGCCGATGCTTCGATTTGGTTGGTGACGAGAGGAAACGGCAAATACGACTGCAACAGTTCCCACTGCGAACGTTTAAAGTTCGAGACGCCAAAATAACGCACCTTTCCATCCTGTTTCAACCGCAAAAACGCCTCGGCCACCTCTTCGGGGTTCATGAATGGATCGGGGCGGTGGATGAGCAGCACATCGATATAATCGGTGCGGAAATTCCGCAGCGACTGCTCGACCGAAGCGATGATATGATCTTTGCTTGTATCGTACGACTTCATTCCGTACTTCGATGGCCGCTTAATGCCGCATTTCGTCACGATCTCCATCTGGCCGCGCCAGCTTGGCTGTAACGCCAACGCCTCGCCAAAGCGCGATTCGCACGTGTAGTTACCGTAAATATCAGCATGGTCAAACGTGGTGATGCCGCGCTCAAGGCAAAATTCGATGAGCCCGAGCAGCTGCTCGGCCGAATAGCCCCAGTCGGCAAGCCGCGAACAGCCGTGAATCAGGCGAGAAAAAGTCAAATCGTCCGCTAAACGGATTCGTTCCATGGATCGTCTCCCTTTCTTTTTTTGGCTAAAATCGTGCTGCTTGCGCATACTACCAACAAGAGGAAAACAGGCAAAGGACGTGATCATATGAAGCGCTGGCTCCTTGGGCTCGCCGCCGGGCTTCTTTTGACCTCCCCATGGCCGACATCGGCCGCCGAAACCGCATACGAATGGAATGTAGCTGACATTTACCCATCCGAGCACGAGTGGATGCGCGACTATCAGGCGGTGCAAAACGCCTTGCCGAAATTGGCGGCGTTTGCAGGGAAGCTTGACGATGCCAAGACGATCGCCCAACTGTTCGCCCTCAACGAACAAACGGCCCGCAAGCTCGAAAAACTGTCGCTTTACGCCCATTTAAAACGCGACTTGAACATCGAAGACAAGACGGCCGCGCGGCTCGGGGCAAAAGTGGAAGCGCTCGCCGCCCACTATGCGGCAAAGACTGCATTTATCGAACCGGAGCTGCTCGCCCTCCCGGAGCGGACGCTCAAGAAGCTGCAAAACAGCGAGCCGCTGAAGGCGTACCGCTATTACTTCCATGAGTTGCGCGAACAAAAACCGCATACGCTCACAAAACGCGAAGAACAGCTGCTCGCGAAACTATTGCCGGCACTCGGGGAAGCGGAGAACATTTATGACCACGCCGCCCGCGGCGATTATGAGCCGCCGTCTGTCAAGATGCCGAACGGAAAAACGGTGACGTTGACCGATGACCAATACGCCGCCATGCTTGAACACTCGGACCGCCGTTATCGAAAAGCAGCGTTTGAAGCGAAAGCCAAAAGCTATGAAGCCATGGAACAAACCGCCGCCGCGACGCTGTATGCTTCGGTGAAAGCGGATGAATTGTATGCGAACGTGCGCCGCTATCCGTCCGGCCTCGCCGCCGCCCTCGCCGCCGATGACGTACCGAAGGAAGTGTTTGATCATTTGATCGCCGCCACCCGCCGCCACTTGCCGGCGCTTCACCGCTACGTCGCACTGCGGCGGCGCGCGCTCGGGCTGGACCGCGTCCATAGCTATGACTTGTACGTACCGCTTGTCAGTGAACCCATGAAGCCAATTCCGGTTGAAACGGCGAAGACGCTCATCATGGAAGGCCTCAAGCCGCTCGGTGCCGACTATATTCGCCGCGTGCACCGCGCGTTTCAAGAACGATGGTTGGACGTCTACCCGCGCCCGAAAAAATATACGGGCGGCTATAACACCGGAGCGTATGACACCCATCCGTTCATCTTGCTCAATTACAGCGGTTCGCTTGACAGCGTGTTGACGATGGCCCACGAACTTGGACACGCCATGCATTCCGTGTACACGAACGAGGCGCAGCCGTACCATTATTCCGGCCATTCGATTTTCACCGCGGAAGTGGCATCAACGGCGAACGAATGGCTCCTGCTCGATTATTTGTATAAACAGGCGAAAACAAAAGAAGAAAAACTCCGCCTGCTCATCGAACAAATCGAGCAAATTCGCGGCACATTGTACACGCAAGTGATGTATTCCGAATTTGAGCGAATGATTCACGACAAGGTGCGCCAAGGCGGCAGTCTCACAGCGGACGAATTGAACGATCTTTGGCTTGGCCTGCTCAAAACGTATTACGGCCCGGCTTACGCTGCCGATCCCGGCGCCGCGCGCGGCTGGCTGCGCATCCCGCATTTTTACGACGCCTTTTATGTATACAAATATGCCACTTCGCTCGCGGCCTCGCACGCCATTGTGCGCGCTATCAAAACCGATCAAAGCGGCGAAGCGGTAAAGCGGTACAAACAATTTTTGCGCGCCGGCGCATCCGATGACCCGATCCGTCTGCTCAAGCGGGCCGGAGTGGATATGACAAGCCCCGAACCGGTCGAGCGCGTCTTGCGCCATTTCGCCTTCCTCGTTGACGAACTCGACCGGCAGCTTTCAAGCCAAAACCGGCAACCGTCCACACTGAAAGAGACCAACTTAAAAGGGCGGCTGTCTTCATAAGTCTCAAGCAAAGCGTTCTATACGTACGTTGTCGCGATGGAAGAGGGTGTCCCGTGCCGATTCGGGACACCCTGCTTTCGTCGTGGCGGCCGTCCCGCTGTTTTCCGGACGGCAAGCCCATGGCGAACTTCCTCCATCCGCGACAAACAAAAAAGGAGGCGGTGCGTCATCCGCCGCTCCACCAGCCGAGAACGAGGTGCAGCGAGACGCCTGGTGGGTTCACCATCCCATCGCCGCCTGTCGCGCGAGCGCCGATCCGCCTCTCAGCTTGTCCGCGTCCAGCGGCCGGCTACTCGTTCATCGACATGCGCGCCACCGCTTCTTTCACTTTGCGGATGTTTTCCATCTTATTGTCCCAGCACGCCTGGCTTAAATCGACCGGATATTGCTCGGGATTGAGCGTCCGTTTGTACTCCTCCCAAAACAAGCGCAAGCTTTCTTTCGCATACGCCTGAATGTCGGCAAGCGGCGGCGACGTATAGACAAGTCTGCCCTGGTCGAAAACGGTCACATGCAAATCGCGCGCTTCGAAATTGGTGACGAATTTGCTGATGAATGTGTACACTGGATGAAACATTTTCAATCGTTCTTCTTGCTGCGGGTTTTCGCTCTCTAAGGCGATGTAGTCGCCTTCCGCTTTCTGGTTGATTTTGTTGACGATGCGGTACACCCGCTTCAACCCCGGGGTCGTCACCTTTTCCGGATTGCCGCTGATTTTGATCGTATCGACCATTTCCCCTTGTTCGTTTTCGATCGCCACCATTTTGTACACGGCGCCGAGCGCTGGCTGATCATACGCGGTAATGAGCTTTGTGCCGATCCCCCAAACATCGATTTTCGCCCCTTGCGACTTCAAGTTTAAAATCGTATCTTCGTCCAAATCGTTTGAGGCAAAAATTTTCGCGTTCGGGAATCCGGCTTCATCGAGCATTTTCCGCGCTTCCTTCGACAAATAGGCCAAGTCGCCGCTGTCGATGCGGATGCCGATAAAGTTGATTCGGTCGCCCAACTCCTTGGCGACGCGAATGGCGTTGGGCACTCCCGATTTCAACGTATCATACGTATCGACAAGAAAGACGCAATCTTTATGGCGGCGGGCGTACTTCAAAAAGGCGGTGTATTCATCGTGATACGCTTGAATCATCGAATGGGCGTGCGTTCCGGCGACCGGAATGCCAAACAGCTTGCCAGCGCGCACGTTCGACGTCGCCTCTATCCCGCCGATGTACGCCGCGCGCGCGCCCCAAAGCGCGGCATCCATCTCCTGCGCCCGCCGGCTGCCGAACTCCAAAGCCGGTTCGTCCCCGAGAATATGCTTAATGCGCGACGCTTTCGTGGCGATGAGCGTCTGAAAATTGATGATGTTTAAAATGGCCGTTTCGATGAGCTGCGCCTCGGCGAGCGGCGCCTCAATGCGCATGATCGGTTCGTTGGCAAACACCACTTCTCCTTCGCGCATCGAACGGACCGTGCCGGTAAAGCGAAGCGTCCGCAAATAATCCAAAAAATCGTCGCGGTAGCCAAGTTCTTTCCGCAAATAGTCGATGTCGCTGGCCGAGAAGCGGAACTGTTGCAAAAACTGGATCACACGCTCCAACCCAGCGAACACCGCATAGCCGTTGCCAAACGGCAGCTTGCGGAAAAACACCTCAAACACGGCGCGGCGCTCATGCATCCCGTCTTCCCAGTACGTTTCGACCATATTGATTTGATATAAGTCCGTATGAAGCATCAAACTGTCATCGGCATATTTTCCGTTCATGAATGCAGAACCTCCAACGTACAAATGACTGCGCCGCAGCAAAAGAGAACGTTCATCGTCTATTCTATCACGTTTTCGCCATTATTCCACTATTTCCGCGCCCAACGTATGGCGAAAATGGCGAAGCGCCCACTCGTGTCCCGCCGGGTCAAAACTCGCGACCGCCCGCCGGTGAACGACGATGCGAAACCCTTTGTTGTAGGCATCGACGGCCGTATGAAGAACGCAAATATCGGTGCAGCAGCCGACCAAATGCACTTCCGTAATGCCTCTCTCGCGCAATTTGATCTCCAAATCGGTTCCGGCGAATGCGCTGTAGCGCGTTTTGTCGATCCAGTACACATGGTCTTTATGCTTGTTCGCCTCATAGACGGCTTCAAGCTCTCCGTACAGCTTTCGGCCTTCTGTCCCTTCAATGTTGTGCGGCGGAAACAGCTTCGATTCAGGATGGTAACGATCCCCTGCCGTATGTTGATCAATGGCAAACACGACAAAGTCGCCATGATCTATAAACTGTTTCGTCACGCGCACCAGTTCGGCCTCGATTGCCTGCCCCGGTTTGCCGCACGTGAGCGCACCGTCATCGGCGATAAAATCGACCGTATAGTCGATGATGATCAGTGCTCTCTCCATCAACATCCCTCCCGTGTATTTGTCGATCAGATTGTACATTGGCACTGCTATACTTTTACTCTACTCCAACATGCAAAATTTGGGCAAGCAGAAGCCATCAACGAGCGAGTCCATCGAGCCTTCCCTTATGGCTTTTTTGTCCGAATCATCTTTGCAGCGATTTTCTAGAGGGGAGGTAATTTAACAAACACATCCCCTGCCTGCTTTTGGTTTGGAAAGCAAACAGGGGATGCGGGCTAGTTGTTTTCCGCCGCTTTCGCCGTTTTCAGCTGACTGCGCAAAAGGAGCGACTGAATGATCGAGAAGCAGCCCCCGACGACCCAATAGAGCGACAGCGCCGATGGGACGGAGCTGGCGCCGATAAAGATCATGACCGGCATGATGTATGACATCATCGCCATTTGCGGCAGTTGTTCTTCGGTCATCGATGGCGACAGGCGGAGTGAGATGAACGTCGTCAACGCCGCCAATACCGGCAAAACGAAATACGGATCGCGATGGCCGAGTTCGACCCACAAAAACGAATGGGTTTTGATTGCCTGCGTCCGCGAAATCGCATAATAAAGCGCCATAAAAATCGGCATTTGAATGAGCACCGGCAGGCAGCCGCTCGCCGGGTTGACGCCGTGTTTTTGATACAGCTGCATCATTTCTTGTTGGAGCTTGCGCTGCGTTTCCGGATCTTTGCTTTTATATTTTTCTTGCAGCTTCAACAATTCCGGACGCAGTTTTTGCATGGCGAGCGAGGCGCGAAACTGCTTCAAAATGAGCGGCAGCAAGCAAAAGCGGACGATGAGCGTCAGCACGATAATGGCAATGCCGTAGTTGTCGCCAAACCAATGGCCAAGCGTCAACAAAAGCTTCGACATCGGGTAGACAAAATAATGGTTCCAAATGCCTTGACTATGTTCGTCAATCGGTTCGTTGCGGCTGCAACCGGAAAGAAGCAAAACAGCGCCCAATAAAATCATGATCCATTTCTTCATGAAAAGCCCTCCTTGATCTTGTCCAAACATGATGCGCGTTCATCAAGGAGAGGGCCTTCCATCTTCATCCGTTCGGCTGGCCTGTTCCCGCATCGGGATTTTTCGCCGCCGCGGCAAAAACAGCGGGCGCGATGGAAGCGCCGCGCCCATGGCGCTCCCATTCGCCCCTTGCTCGCGAACAGAGGCCAACATTGGCTCACAAAACAGCGAAGCGGCTCTCCGACGCGCGCCCTTATGCCCTTTTACGATCATCCACAATGCCCCGACAAGCGACATATAGACGAATAATTCGATCGGCGCTTCCATCCGTCCCGTTCACCTCCCTTAACCTCTCTTTTCACAATAGCAAACTTCTCGGCAAAAGAAAAGTTTGAAAAACAAAAGTTCCCAATCCTCGTCGGAAGTCCTTTCTGAACGTCACAACAACTATTTTACTCACACGGCCGCCGCTCACACCCGAGCCATGCGCTGAAAAGCCGGCTCCTCGGCCGCCAACGCCGCCCACTCCCCGCTCTCATCGTCGGAAAGAACCCGGTCCAGTTCCCGCTTCGCTTCATCGAAACGTCCAAGCAGAGCAAGATAGCGAGCGCGCTCATACTGAAGACGGACATCTTCCTTGGCACGAACGCACCGGTCGATGGCGGCCAGCGCCTTGTCGAGACGCCCCATTTCTTCGTACATCGCGGCGAGGTGCAGATGCCACTCCCCGTCTTCCGAATACCAATCGGCGTATCGTTCCCAAAGCGCTGTCGCTTCTTGCCAGCGCCCTGTTTCCTCATATCGCTCGGCAAGCAGGAAGAGCGCGCCACGGGAGAGCGGCTCTTCCGCCACGATCGCCTGCAACTGCCGTTCGGCTTGTTCCTGCCGTCCGTCCTGAAGCCAAACGACGGCCTGCAAAACGCGCAGCTCGACATCATCGGGATCATCGGCGCGCAGCCGATCGAGCCATGTTTGCGCCTCTTGACGTTGGTTGGCGTCGTCAGCCGCCAACAAATGCTTGACAAATTCCCGCGCCAATTCAGGCTCCTCGCCGCGCGCCAGCGCCTTGCGCCACATTTTCGCGGCATCGTCCTCCAGTTCAACCGCCGCATAAAAGCGGGCCAGCTCGGCATATGCTTCCAGGTTTTCGCGGTCAAGGCTGATCGCCTCTTCGTACAAATCAACAATGGCGGAAAACAACGAAAACTTCCCGACCCATGCCTTCATTTTCGTCCACCACCGCCCGGGCATTTCATCCATCCTCCCTAACTCCTCTTCCCAGTGGGGAAGAAGAGCTGCGGCAGCGCGCACATAGATCGCGCCTTTTCGCTGGCGGTCGGCCTGCAAACGCTCCAGTCGGCGGCGCAGCTGCGCCAAGCCGCGCCCATGTTTCGGAAACAGGGCGAGGTAAGTAACATACAGCGATTCATCGCCCGGCTGCTCGACGATCAACGACTCGAGCATCTCCATCGCTTCTTTCGCTTTTCCTTCCTTTATCATCACTTTGGCGTAATGGTGAAGCGCCTCGTGATCGTGCGGAGCGAGCGAGAGCGCCTTTTCCACCGCTTCCTTCTCCCGCTCGTTCTGCCCGAGCGCACCATATACGTAGCCGAGGTTGTCATAATACCACGCCTCCCCAGCCTGCCGGCGGGCATCAGCCAACGCCGAAAGAAGCGCCGACGGTTCGATGAGCGCCGCCATCGATTCGATATCGGCGCGCAGCGGGGCGAGGCGGACCGCTTGAAGCAAATGGGCGCGCTCCTCTTCTTCCTTTCCTTCCCCTCCGTATAACACAGCCAACCGAAAATGGCAAAGGGCAAAGGACGGATCGGCGCGGAGGCACGCTTCGTAATGCTGCTTCGCCTCGTTTTCACGCCCAAGCGACGCGCACAGCTCGGCGAGACGGAACAGCGAAAGCGAGTGACCCATGGCAGCGCCCTCGCGGTATGCGGCCATAGCCTTAGCCGGCCGATGTTGCCGCTCATAAAGAACGCCGAGGGCGCAGCGAGCCGCGGCGAGGCGGGGACGGTCGGCAGCGAGCCGCTCCAAAAACAGGAGGCCGCGTCTTGTGAGCGACGGGGTAGTCAGCTGTCTGATGTAAAACTCGTACGCCTCTTCCACGTCAAACTGAGCGAGGCGCAGCCCTTCCTCAAGCCATGCGAGCGCCGTCGCTCGCCCCTCTTCATCATCGGCGAAGCCGTAAGCCATCAGCCACTTGCCCGCATTCAGCCAATACTCGCTGTTGTTGGCAAAACGGGTGCATAGTTCAGCCACGCGCCGTCTTGCCGCCTCTCGCTCTCCCCGCTCCGCCAAAGCCGAGGCCAGTCCGAGATGGGCGAACACGTCATCCTCATCCAAAGCCAGCGCCTGCTCGTAGCAGGCGGCCGCTTTTTCCGGTTCCCCTTCATCGATATAGAAATCGCCAAGCCGAACGTAAAGCGGCGCCGGCCGTTCGGCGGCGGCAATCCCCTCTTGCAGCAGCTGCTTCGCCTTTTCACGCTCACCGGCTTCATGATACAAATCGGCTAACATCCCATATGGATGCGGTTCGCGCGGATCGAGCGCCTTAGCTACGCAAAACCCGCGCTCCGCCTTGCGCCGGCGGCCAAGCTCCATATCGCAGCGAGCTCGCTCATACCAAAGCTGGGCATCGCGCCGTTCGCGGCGCACAAGCATGTCAAACCAGGCGCGCGCCTCAGCCGTGCGCTTGGCGTGGAACAGCAACACACCATGATTCGTTTCAATAAACAGATCGCCCGGATACAAGCGGACGGCCACTTGTGAACAGACAAGCCCCCGCTCCGTACGGCCGGCATACGCCAAAGCAAGCGCCAAATAGCTCCACACTTCGGGCTGGTCTGGATCCAACTGGAGCGAGGCGCGGAAATAGCGGGCCGCCTCTTCATAGCGGCTCGCGAAAAAGGCGATGCGGCCGCGCAAGTAATGATAGAGCGGGCTTTGGCTTTTTCCTTTTGCCTGCTTGAGCGCTTGTTCCGCCCGTTCCATCTCTTGGGCATACACGTATGCTTTCGCCGCCACCAGCCGCAAATCGTCGTGCTCAGGATACTTGGTCAAGACCCGCTCCGTATAATCCAACACGAGCGGTTTCGCCTCGTCGCTGCTAAAATGTTTCATGACATACAGCCATGTATACGGAATGTGCTCATGACGGCGCAAAAAAGCGACAAACGCCGCGAAATGGGCTCGTTCATCTTCATCCATTTTTTCGGCAAAAGCGTGGAGCGCGCGGAAATAGCGGTCCTCCTCGTCAGGAAGCTCGGCAGCGAGCGCCGCTTTTTCCCGGGGAAGCGCAACGATCGACAAATAATGTGTTCCCGCGTACCATTTTTCGAGCTCGTTTTCCGAAACTACAAACGGTTCAAAGACGTTTGGGTCTTGCACATAAAACGCCTCAAGCCGCTCATCGTAGCCGAACAGCACTTGCACATGGGACGACTGCTCATAATCAACGCTTAAAAGCACGGGAATCCCTTCATCAATAAGCCGCTTCCAGCGCGCAGGCGAACCGATGAAAAAGCGGCAGACGAATCCAAGCCCTTCGAGATAATGAACCGTCGTCGATAATTTGGAGCCGCGCACATCAAAAATCTGTTCGGCCACCTCATCTTGCGTCCGCGGAGCGCCAAGGACGCGAAGCATCATTTCGACGCTCGCCGGCACGCAATAGTTATGCTTTTGCACGACCGGAACAAGCGGCAGCACGACCGCCCGCTCGTTCGTTCTCCCCACCGCGCGGGCGTACGGCGTTTTCTCAAGCTGCGGCACGGCGCTCACCAACGACTCCAGCTTCTCCCATTCCCCGAGCTGATAGTACAGTTCAGCGCGCAAATGGTTGAAATAACGGCGATGCATATGGAACGGATTCAGGCGGTCAAGCTCCTCCATCGCCGCCAACGCCTCACGGTGGGCGCGCACATCGCGAAGCCGACGCACGCGCTCCGCGTAAAACGACAGCACTTGCGGAAAGCGCCGCCGGCCTTCTTCCAAGACGGCTAGCGCCTCATGATGACGCCCATCGAGCGCATACAAATCGGCAAGAAGCAAATGACATAGGTCGCCGCGCTCCGGATCGTCCAGCCCGGCCCGAATCACTTGTTCGGCCTTCTGCCGGTCGCCGGCCTCGATATAAAAATACCCCCATTTATCATGCATGGACGCTGTCTCATAGCGGGCCACCACTTCCATCCATTCCCGCGCCTCATCAATCCGCTGCATATCGAGCAGCGCGCGCACGAATACAAACGCCGCCCGCGCCACCGCCTCCTGCGGCTCAGCGGTTCGCCCATCCAACGCTTCGGCTAGGCGCGGCGCCAGCGCCTCTTCGACATCGAGCGGCCGCCGGCTGTCCAGCCACTCATCGCACACCCAAGCCAACGTCTGCAACGTGTTCAGCCGGCGATGGGCATAGCGGGCCACAATCCCGCTATGACGGTACATGAGCGCATAATCAAACAGCCGGACGAGCGCCCGGAACGGTTCAATGCTGTCCCATGACGCCAATAACGACCGCCATCCGAACGGTTCGGCTTTTTCTAGCTGCGGCCGCACTTCGGCGAGAGCGTCCACGATTTTCTTTTCCTGAACAAGCAAACGGATGCGTTCTATATTCATAAAGTCGGAGCTCCTTTTCGAAATTAGGCTTATCCACTTCTACTATACTATAAGTTTAGACGAATTTTTCGGAAACGACCATCTATTTTTTCACAAAAATAACGACAAAAAACAAATAGCCGGCCCCGTTTTGAACAGGACCGGCCATAGGCTGGCCGCTCAACCGGCATGGTTGGCGAAAAACTGCAGCGATCGTTCAATGATGAGCGGCTGATCGTAATCGAGCGTTGCCACATGATAGCTGTTGTGAAGGCGGACCATTTCCTTCTCTGACGAACGAATGCCTTGAAAGATGAGATCAGCATTCCCGGGCGGCACGACATGGTCTTCATCGGAAACGAAAATCAGCGCCGGGCAGGTGATGCGCCCGAGTTCGTTTTTCACGCGCTCCATCAATTGGACGAGCTGAAGGAGCGATGCCGTCGGCGTTTTTTCGTACGCCAGCTCTTTCACATCGGGGTTTTTTATGTCCGATCCGATCGAGTCAAGATACCGCGGCACCTCACCACCGCCCGCCATTCCAGCGGCGATGGCCGGGATGTCAACCGCGGCGTTAATCGGCACGATCCCGCGGATTTCCGGATGCCGTTCCGCCAAATAAAGCGTGAGCGTCCCGCCCATCGACAATCCGGTGACAAAAATGGTTGAGCACCGTTGTTTCAGCCACTCGTATCCTTCTTCGACCGAGGCGATCCAATCGTGGAACGTCGTCCGCTCCATGTCTTCGTAGTGCGTCCCATGCCCTTTTAAACGCGGCAGACAAACGGTATAACCGGCTTTCGCATACGCTTCAGCGAGCGGGCGCATGCTGTGGGGCGTGCCCGTAAATCCGTGCGATAGCAGCACCCCGACCGGCCCGTTTTCGGCGTAAAACGGCTCGGCGCTAGGCAATACAGGATATTGTTCGCTCATTTTCCCCTCTCCCCCTGTCCATTTTTAGCTGTCCACATAGGTGATTCGCCGTTTTGTCCCATTTTCCTTTTTCGAATTGATTACCAAATGGCCAAAAGTGACCGCCACCATTCGTAAAACAGCCCGCTGACGCCCAAATAAACGAAGCCGACCCACGCAGCGGCCACGAACAGCTTTTCCATCCCTTTTCCCGTCCGATAGAGCGGCACTTTCCACCGTTTGGACGAAAACGGCCAAAACAACGGCACCCCTTGGACGGAAAAAAAGTCTTCGATAATGTGAAGCAAATAGCCAAGCACGACCCCGGCGGCAAACGGTGACGCCGATTCGCGCCAAACAAGCGCGGCAAGCACCCCCCAGACGATGAGCGAATGCGTCATCCCGCGATGGCCGAACGCTTCTTTTACTTTCCCCGCGACGCCGAACGAACGGCGGCCGACATACGACGACGGCTCATCAATGTCAGGAAGAAGGCTGCCGATGGCAAGCCCCGCCGTATAAGCCGCGGTAAACGGAAGCGCCGTATACGCCGTCGCCGCCGCCCCCAAGCATAAGGAAACAATAACATGACTCGAATATCGCAACAAACATCCCCTCAAACTTCCATCGTTTTCCCCATTATACCATAACAAAGAATATTTGTTCGTTTTTTGGCGCATCGTGAGGCGTTGCCTCCATTATACCGTGGGCGGCACGATGACCGTTATGACCGATATCACACCCAGAAGCAAAAGCGCTCAAAACGCGATCGATTGTTGAAAATAACGGGCAAGCGTCACGATCATCGCCCCCATCCGCTCATGTTCGGGAGCGATGACGCGATGGACTCCCTCTTCTTCCAACGCCTCTTTTGACACTTTGCCGACGGCGCAGGCGACAACATCGGCGCCGAACGCCTCAAGCAGCGGGGCGATCTCTTTTTTCTCGCGGGCAAACGAAAAGAAAAAACGGACTTGCATCGCCGAGGTAAAACAGACAGCATCGACCTCGCGACCGACCACTTCGTTGTATAGCGTCTCAAGCGTCTCTTCATCTGGAGCGACATGCCGGTATGGAAGCAGTTCCGTATAGGACGCGCCCCGCTCAAGAAAAAATTGGCGAAGCGCCGGAGCCGTGTCGCCGTACAGCTGCACAACCACGTTTTGGTTCGCAAAGTCGTGCCTGCGAAGAACAGCAATCACCCCTTTCGTCGTCCCGTCCTCACTTGCGGCCACCGGGGTGACGCCGATTTGTTTCAACGCCGTTACCGTTTTATAGCCACGGGCGGCGACACAAGCATTCTCGATCGCCCGCCTCCACTCGTTGATGATCCCTTCTCTTTCGGCCGCTTCCCAAAGCGCCGCAAATCCAATGCCGGTCGTAAACACGATCCAGTCCGGACGCATCGCAATGGTGGTTCGTATTTCTTCCCCCAACTCGTTTCCTTTCGCCAATACCGTTCCTTGCGCCGGGCGAATGACGGCCGTTCCTCCTTGCTTTTCAATAAGAGTCGTCATCTCATCCAGTTTGCGTGAGGCGCACAACGCAATTCGTTTGCCACGCATCCGTTTTCCCTCCGATCGTCTAGCCGTTGTCGTTTTCATTCTAAAAAAATCGCCCCTGCCTATGCAAGAAACGAGACCGAAACGCCCCGAACGGTTTTGCGCACCATTCCAAAGATCCGTGAACGAATGTTTGCTCCCTAAAAAAACAACCGCAAGAGGAAATAGACTGTTTTCACAAAAACAGCCCTTTTTACCTATGATACATGGCATTTTTATTCGACATCTTGCTGATCGCTCGTCGTTTTATACCATATCAGCTTGCTTTTAGAAGGCTGGTGAAAAACGGTTGTTTCTCTTAAACAACAGGGGAGCGTTTGAAAGCCGATCTTGGGTGCGACAGGGCTTTTCTATTGGAAAAACAAGGCTAGTAAGCGGCCTGTTTCCTTAAATCACCGCCCTTTTAGATGAAAACGGAAGCGAAAAATCAGAACCTTTTTTGTCGAAAAAACAAGATTTATATCAAAAAAAGGCTACGAAATCCGCCTTAACATCCTACTGGTTTTCCGGTTACAATGTAGTATATTCGCAGTTTTTGTAGAATTTCGGCTATGCAGCTGACGATGGAAAGAAGGTGCCGCGATGATCAGTATTTTCAAAGATTTTTTGCTCAACGTATTCTTCATTCTCCTACCGGTGTTTCTCGTTCCATTCTGGATGGAGCGAGAAAAGGGGACGGAGCGCCTCCGCCTTTACTTGCCGACGGCTTGTTACGCCGCCGTGATCGTTTTATGCATGACCCTGCCTGTCGGGGCGGGAAGCAGCTTTATTTTCGACTTGCGGCAAATCCCTCTTTGGCTTGGCAGTTTGTATGGCGGAGCAGGAGCGGCAGCGTTTTTGTCGTGCACGGCGATTGTCTATCGTTCCCTATTCGGCGGAGCGGGCGTGCTGGTCAATGCTCTCGTGTCCATCGCCATCGCAGCGGCAAGCAGTGTATTGACAAAAACGTTTGTACGGCTGCCGACCAAACAGCGAACGCTGCTGGCGACAGCGCTCAGCTTTGCTTCCGGCCTGTTGACGACCATCTTGACGGTGTGGATCAACACTCCGGACCGTCCCCCGCTTTCCGTCTCACTCCTTTTTTTGCTTATGCAGCCGGCCAGCATGGCCGTCGCCTGTCTGTTTCAAGAAATGGTGCACCATAATATCGCGCTGCGCAAGCGGATTATTCGCGCCGAGAAAATGGAGGCCATCACCCATCTCGCCGCGTCCATCTCTCATGAAATCCGCAACCCGCTCACCGCGGCGCGCGGGTTTATCCAACTGATCGAAGAGCAGCCGCTTGCCGCCGATAAGCGCCGCCAGTACGCGCGCATCGCCATGGAAGAGCTCGATCGGGCCGAAGCGATCATCACCGATTATTTAACCTTTGCCAAACCGGCGCCGGAAACACCAGAGAAACTGAACGTCAAGCTCGAAATCGAGCGGGTCATCGACATCATCCGCCCGCTGGCGAACATGAGCTGCGTTGACGTTAAGGCAACGCTCGCCCCTTTTTCCGTCATCGGCGAACGGGAAAAATTCCGCCAATGTTTGCTCAACGTGATGAAAAACGCTATTGAAGCGATGCCCAACGGCGGAATTTTGCACGTATACGTCTCTGTTGAACAAGGGCGGTTGCTCATCCGCATCGCCGACACCGGCGTCGGCATGACGAAAGAACAGCTCGAACGGTTGGGCGAGCCGTACTTTACGACGAAGGGCATCAAAGGCACCGGCCTTGGAATGATGGTCGTCTACCGCATCATTGAATCGATGAACGGCACGATTCGAATCGAAAGCGAGATACATAAAGGGACGACGGTGTCGATTTATTTGCCGCTCGCTCCGTCTCCTTCTTCCGCAACGATTTCCGATAAGGAAAAGCAGCTGTTTGCCGCTTTGTGACAGAGAAGATTGGCGAAACGATCTCGGGGAGCGGTCCTTCCCTTTCGGTCACCAGCCTTCTTTCCATTTAGAACAAATCGCCGCGGTTTCACATCACCGTTCTTTTTGCTACAATACTATCGAAGCGAAACACATCGAGGAAAAGGAGACAGTTGCATGATTCACGTCAAAACCGAACGGGAGATTCAATTGATGCGCGAGGCGGGGAAACTCTTGGCCGCCTGCCATCAAGAAATCGCCAAACGGATCAGACCGGGAGTGACCACGATGGAAATCGACCGGTTCGTCGAGACGTTTTTGGCTAAATACGGCGCCAAACCGGAACAAAAAGGATACCGCGGCTATCCGTATGCGACATGCGCTTCCATTAACGATGAAATTTGCCACGGGTTTCCGCGCAATGAGCCGCTGAAAGAAGGCGATATCGTCACGATCGACTTTGTCGTCAACTGGCGCGGGGCGCTCGCCGATTCCGCCTGGACGTACGCCGTCGGCGAGGTTGACAAAGACGTGAAAAAGCTGCTTGACGTCACCGAACAGTCGCTCTATAAAGGGATCGAACAAGCGGTTCTCGGCAATCGAATCGGCGACATCGGCCACGCCATTCAAACGTATGTTGAAGCGCACGGCTTTTCCGTCGTCCGCGATTTCACCGGGCACGGCATCGGACCGACGATCCACGAAGAGCCGTACGTCCCCCACTTCGGTGAAAAAGGAAAAGGGATGCGCTTAAAGGAAGGGATGGTCATCACGATCGAACCGATGGTCAACATGGGGGCATGGCAAAGCAAAATGGATGCGAACGGCTGGACGGCGCGGACGATCGACGGCTCGTATTCAGCGCAATATGAACATACGATCGCCATTACGAAAAACGGACCGCTCATTTTAACGACGCTGGCGTAAGATGGCAACACCAACCGGCTGTTTGCCAACAGAAAAACCCGGGCAATGATGGCCCGGGGGCTTTTCTATGCTTTTTCCCATTGGCTGACGATATGATTCAGCTATCCTTTTTCCTTGTTTTAATGTTTACATAATAAAATTATGGTTTCATCCCCTGATAACTTTCACGTAAAACGTCCGTTGGCGCGGCCCATCATATTCACAAAAATAGACCCCTTGCCACCGTCCAAGCAGCAGCCGGCCTTCGTGAATGATGACGTGCTGCGAGGCGCCAACCGTGCTCGCTTTCATATGGGCGGCCGTGTTTCCTTCCATATGGCGATCAAGCGGATGCTCCCACGGATAGATGTCATCAAAGCGGCGCATCATGTCGCGCTTAACATCGGGATCCGCGTTTTCGTTGATCGTGATTCCCGCCGTCGTGTGCGGACAATAGACAACAGCGACCCCTTCGGTCACATTAGCCTGGCGCACCGTCTCCTCGACGAATGAAGTAATGTCGATCATTTCATCCCGCTTGGCAGTGCAGATTGCAAACGAACGAAGCATACATTCCCCCCCTGCCTGGGCAAACATTTTGTATTGAAAAGAAAGGTTTGCTACTCTAATCATAGCGCAAAAACAAGGAGAGGACCACGATGCCGAAACGATACGAAAATTTAGACAATGTATCTACGCACAAAACATGGGCCGACTTTCGCCGCTGGCAGCAGGAGCGAAAACAAAAACGAAAAGATTTGTCATACGTCGTACCGCATGTTTCCCCCGCTCAATATGAGCGGCTTCAGAAGCCGAACGGACGGCCCCAGCTCTGTTGGATCGGCCATTCGACATTCATCGTGCAGATGAACGACATTACGATCGTCACCGATCCTGTCTGGGCGAAGTGGATGGGAACGGCCAAACGCCTGTCGGCCCCGGGTGTGCCGCTTGATAAGATGCCGCCTGTTGACGTCGTGCTCATTTCCCACGGCCATTATGACCATTTGCATTTCGGCAGCCTCCGCCGTTTGCCCGGCGACCCGCACATGTTCGTGCCCGAGGGGCTCGGCCGCCTATTCCGCCGCCGCGGCTACCGCCATGTCACCGAACTGTCATGGTGGGAAACGGCGTCTTTCTGCGGTCTGTCCTTGACGTTCGTTCCCGCCCAACATTGGACACGGCGGACGTTGTGGGACACGAACACCTCACACTGGGGTGGATGGGTGATCGAGGCAGACGCCGCCCCCACCATCTACTTCGCCGGTGACAGCGGTTATTTCCGCGGTTTTCGCGACATCGGCGAACGCTTTTCCATCGACTATGCGCTCTTGCCAATTGGCGCGTATGAGCCGGAATGGTTTATGGGACCGCAGCACACCACACCGGAAGAAGCGGTGCAGGCGTTTTTGGACTGCCGCGCCCGCCTGTTCGTGCCGATGCATTACGGCACGTTCCGCCTCGCCGACGATACGCCAAAAGAGGCGCTTGACCGCCTATGGGCCGAATGGCAGCGGCGCGAGCTGGACGATGCCCGCCTGCTTTGCCTGAGGCTCGGCGAGGTAATCGATACTACCCAAGCGTTGGCGACCGTCTCATTCATCCGTGCGCCCAGTCAAACTACGGAAAAACAACAGACATAATGATCGTCACGCGCAACAGCGCCGCGGGCGGGGGATTCACGGAGAAGAGCGGGCCATCCCGTCCGCGGCCCGCTCTTATTCATTGAATTGACGATATACGTACGGCTCCTTCGGCTTTTCCACCCGCTTCCATGACGTCACCTTGACATACGGGAGCGTCAGATGAAATGGCTGGTAATACATAGTCGATAACGTGCCTTTCACATGAACCCACTCATCATTTTGCAGCGGCACCGCCTTTGGAAACTGAACAAGCAACCCATATACTCCGGAATCGGCCACACAATGAATGATTCCAAAGCGAAGGAGAAACGCCTCATTGGCGCGCGCCGTTTCCTCACGGTAAACAAACCCGGTGAATTCAATGTCGCGGGCGGCAAATGCACCGGGAAACTGATAAATCGTTTCCATGACATTTAAATAGTTTTGCTCATTCAACTCTAAGCGAGCGAGACGACGATACTTCTTTAACTCTTTGTCCATGGCGTTTTGATAATCGTCCCGTCCATAATACATGCTCGAATCCGGACGCAAAAACTGCCGCTGGGCAAACGGGTCGCCGCTGTCAGCCGCCATCCCGGGAATATGGATTCCTTTCGCCCGAACGATATCAGAATCTAGCGTCGCCACTGGAAACAAGAAGGCGGAAACAAGCGGAAAAACAAAAATAAGGTAATGGACCGCCCGCTTCCAGCGCGCGGACGGCTCATGATGGTGATGGCCGCAGCACTCCTCCCCATGATCGCGCGCTTCCTCGTTGCGGCTTGCCAGCACAAATTGCACAACCGTTAAAAAAGCAAACATAATCATCGCACTAAACGAAATATACGAATATCGCATATTAATGTATTGGCTCAACTCTCCAGTAATGTACAAATGAAAAAACAAAAACGCAAACCCAAGCAAAAGATACATGCGAATCATGCCGCCACCTCCTTGCTAGATCAACAGCGAACCGGCAAACACGAACAACGTGATATAAGCAATCAGCTTCCACACAAATCGGGCGCGAAACGACTGGAACAACATGAGCGTATTTTTCACATCAAGCATCGGCCCAAAAACGAGAAACGCGGCCAACGCGTGAAACGGAAACGTGCTTTGAAACGACGAGGCAATAAACGCGTCCGCTTCCGAACAGAGCGACAAGACAAAGGCAAGCGCCATCATGACCAAAGAAGCCGCCGCTTTCCCATTGCCGATCGAAACAAGCGCTGACGTTTTCACATACGTTTGCATCACCGAAGCAATGAACGCCCCGATGATCAAATACTTCCCGGTCGCAAAAAATTCATCGATCGTATGGCGCAGAGTGCCGATCAGTTTCTCTTTCCACGTGCGGGGCATCGGTGACAGCTCGCGCCGCTCGTCGCGCAACTCGCCACCTTTATGCCAGATCGCCACCACGGCGCCGACCGCGACCGCGACAGCGCAAGCAAACAAAGCTCGACACAATACCATCGTCCAACTGCTTCCGAAAGCAATATATGTCGAAAACAGTACGACCGGATTGATGACCGGCGCCGTTAACATAAACGGCACGGCCGCGTAAAGCGGCACCCCTTTCGCGACGAGCCGCCGAGTGATCGGCACGATGCTGCATTCGCAGGAAGGGAAAAACACCCCGAGCAACGTGGCAGAAACAATGGCCAACAAGCGGTTTTTCGGCACCCATCGCTTGACGGTCTCTTCACTGACAAACATTTGAATGACGCCGGAAACGAACACCCCGAGCACAACGAACGGCAACGATTCGATCAATAGGCTGAGAAAAATCGTATTCAGCTGCAAGAACGTGTTCATCATGGGTTCTCCTCTCATTTACAACCGTTCATTTTATCATGGAAAATGACCATTGTCATGAAAATTTGGTAAGAAAATAATGCACTCCATAACAAAAAAGGCGCTCCGCCTTTGGCGAAACGCCTCTTCTATTATTCTTCCACTTCTTTTTTCCACAGCCCGACCATCAATGCCGTGATGATGGAACCAATCAAAATAGCCAACATATAAAGCCATGCGCTGCCTTTGACGATCGGGATGACGAAAATCCCGCCGTGCGGCGCCGGCAACCCGATATGGAACCACATCGTCAACGCGCCCGCCACCGCCGAGCCGACGATAATCGACGGAATGACCCGCACCGGGTCCGCGGCGGCAAACGGAATCGCCCCTTCGGTAATGAACGAAGCCCCCATGATATAGCACGTTTTTCCGGCTTCCCGCTCCGCTTTCGTGAATTTCTTTTTAAAGAACGTTGTCGCCAGCGCCAATCCGAGCGGCGGCACCATCCCGCCAGCCATAATCGCTGCATGCGGCGCAAAGTTGCCCGCTTCAATCATCGCCAAGCCAAACGTATACGCCGCTTTGTTGATCGGTCCGCCCATATCGACCGCCATCATGCCGCCCAACACCGCGCCAAGCAGCACTAAGTTGGCGGTGCCCATGCCGGAAAGCCAATGTTTCAGCCCTTCATTCAACGCCTTGACAGGATCGATGACGACATACATCATGATGACGCCGGTGAGAAAAATGCCGAATACCGGATAGAGCAGCACCGGTTTAATCCCTTCCAGCGACTGCGGCAACCGGCTGAACAGGTGGCGCAGCCCGACGACCAAATACCCGGCCAGAAAGCCAGCGATCAATCCGCCCAAGAACCCCGCCCCACCGTTCGCCGCCAGAAACCCACCGACCATCCCCGGCGCAAAGCCTGGCCGGTCGGCGATGCTCATGGCGATGAACGCGGCCAGCACAGGAACCATTAACGCAAACGCATTGCCGCCGCCAATGTCCTTTAACAATTTCGCAAACGGATGATACGACGGATCTTGCGGATCAAACGCTTTAATGCCAAAGGTGAAGGAAAGCGCAATCAAAATCCCGCCGCCGACGACAAACGGAAGCATATTCGATACACCGTTCATCAAATGCTTGTAAAAACCGGTGCGCGGCTTCGCCGCTTCCGCGCTGCCCTGGACTTGGCCGCTCGCCCGATAAATCGGTGCGTCTTGACGCAACGCCTGCTCGATCAGCTTTTCCGGCTGACGAATCGCTTGGGCGACCGGCACTTGAATGACGCGTTTGCCGTCGAAGCGGTCCATTTCGACTTGTTTATCGGCGGCGACAATGATCGCCGTTGCCTCTTCAATCTCCTGCGCCGTCAGCGCGTTTTTCACGCCGTCGGAGCCGTTTGTCTCGACTTTGATCGCCACTCCCATTTCCGCCGCTTTCGCTTTCAGCGCATCCGCCGCCATATACGTATGGGCAATCCCGGTCGGGCAGGCGGTGACAGCAAGCACCTTCCGGCCGCTGCCAGCCGATGCGGCCTGCGGCGACGATGCATTTCCTTCGCTCTCTTTTGCCGCCAGCAAACCGATGACTTCCTCTTCGCTTGAAGCGTTTTCAAACTTGGCGCGGAACGACGCGTCCATCAGCAGCGAAGACAATCGGGCCAGCGCCTGCAAATGCGTCTGTTCCCCACCTTCTGGCGCGGCGATCATGAAAAACAAATGGCTTGGCTTGCCGTCGAGCGACTCGTAATCAATGCCGGCGACTGAACGGCCGAACGCCACCGCTGGGCGCTTGACCGCCGCTGTTTTGGCGTGCGGAATGGCGATGCCATCCCCGACGCCGGTCGTGCTTTGCTTTTCGCGCGCCCAAATGGCTTGTTTGAACGCCTCGACATCGCTGATCGCTCCCGCTTCGGCGAGCTTCGCCGCCAACTCATCAATCACTTCGCTCTTTGTCTTCGCCTGAAGATGAAGAATGATCGTTTCTTTCGTCAACAAATCAGTGATATTCATTGTGTGATCCCCCTTGATTTCCGGTTATAAACGCGCGACGCGGACGCGACCAACGAGCGTTTTCACTTCTTCTTTCGTGCATAAATCCTCGGAAAACGCGGTCGCGCTTCCGGCCGCCACGCTGTAGGCGAACACTTCCTCGAGCGATTTTCCGCTCGCGTGGGCGGCTAAAAACCCGGCGACCATCGAATCGCCTGCCCCGACCGAGTTTCGGACCGTTCCCTCGGGCGCTTCGGCAAACAGTTCCGCCTCCTCGCCAAAATAAAACGCGCCAGCGCCGCCCATCGACACAATGACATGACGGCCCATCTCGGCCAAACGGCGGCCATAGATGACGACTTCTTCTTTCGTCAGTGCAGAGACGCCAAACAGCTCAGCCAGCTCATGATGGTTCGGCTTGACAAGAAACGGCTGATACGCCAGCAGCGTCCGGAGCGCCGGTCCGCTCGTATCGATGACAAGACGGACCTGCCGCTTCGCTGCCTCCGCAGCCAGCTGTTCATATGCCTCCACTGGCAACGAAGGCGGGGCACTTCCCGCCAACACAAGGACGTCACCGGCGGAAAGCGCTGCGATTTTCGCGATCAGCCGCCTCACCTCCTCGCTGGAGATCACCGGGCCTTGACCGTTAATTTCCGTCTCAAGCCCGGCTTTTAGCTTCACATTGATGCGCGTCGGGCCGGGAACGTGAACGAAATCGCACGCGATCCCTTCGTTCCGGAGCTCACTTTCGATAAACGCGCCGGTAAATCCGCCGGCAAACCCGAGCGCCGTGCTGTCGACGCCGAGGCGTTTGAGCACCCGCGACACGTTAATGCCTTTCCCACCCGGAAATGTCAACGTTTTCAAAGCGCGATTCAGTTCACCGACGCGCAGTTCATCCATATGGACAATATAATCAACCGATGGATTGAGCGTACACGTGTAAATCATGATGTCACAACCTCTACCGTCGTTTTTGCCTCATACCACTGCTGCCAATCTTCATCCAACTGATCGGTAATCAAAACCGCCTCATGCAAATCGGCAATTTTCGCGAACGCGCTTTCATTCAACTTTGAATGGTCAGCCAGCACATACGCGCGTTGCGCCAGCTGCATCGCCGTATATTTCACCAACGCCTCTTCCGGATCCGGCGTCGTATACCCGTAGTCGTAATGAACACCGTTGGCGCCGATGAAGCATTGGTCAAAGCGGTACTGCCGCAGCGACTCGATAGCGCCGCGACCGATCAACGCCTTCGTTTTCGGCTTGATCATGCCGCCAATCAAATACGTCGTCACGTTATGCTCAAGCAACCGCTCGACATGCATCACACCGTTCGTAACAACAGTAACTTCTTTGCCCGCCAAGTGCGGGATCATTTCCCACGTTGTCGTCCCCGCATCCAAATAAATGCAGTTCCCTTTTTGCACCAAGCTGGCCGCATAGGCGGCGATTCGCCGTTTTTCTTCGATATACTTCAGCGATTTTTCCGACACGCTTAACTCTTCACGTTTTTGCTGCAACAACGCCGCCCCGCCGTGCACGCGGCGCAGCTTCTTTTCGTTTTCAAGCTGCGTCAAATCGCGGCGAATCGTCGACTCCGACGCTCCGGTCGCGTCAACGAGCTCTTGCAGCTTGATGACCCCTTTTTGCGCCAAAAGCTCCAAAATGAGGCGGTGGCGTTCTTCGGTCAACACGTTCCCACCTCCCGTGAAGGGCGATATCGCTTACAGCTCTATCATACGCCAAAGGCGAGAAAAAATCAATCAAAAACATTCAATTTCTATCAATATCAATCAAAAATAAAAACAAACCAATCAAAATCAATCAACATTCCGTTTCCAAACCGATGTTCTTCTAACTACCACTGGAAACTTTCGGCGGACATCCTATTGGCAAACGGTCATAATTCATGGTCAAGTGGAGGGCAAACCGCTTCCGAAAAAATAAAAACACTTGCCATCGGCAAGTGCCTCCCTCTACTCCAACTGTTGCAGTTCCATCAGCGGCAAACAATGTTCACGAACAAACGCGATAAACTTCGCCGCGTATACCGGGTCAAACTGCGTCCCCGCGCAACGTTTGATTTCCTCAAGCGCTTCTTCAAACGTTTTCGTCGGCTGATACGGCCGCTCCGTCGTCATGGCGTCAAACGAGTCGATAATACACAAAATGCGGGCCAATTTTGGGATTTCTTCCCCTTTCAGCCCGTACGGATATCCTCTTCCATCATACCGCTCATGGTGAAGCTCAATCAGCGGAAGCAGGTCATCAAACCGCTTCTCCTCCGCTACGATTTCGCGTCCCCACGTCACGTGTTTTTTAATAATTTCCCATTCATGCTTTTCCAACTTTCCGCGCTTATTTAAGATATCGCGCGGCACCTCGATTTTGCCGATATCGTGAATCAGCGCCCCCAAGATCAAGGTCTGCCGCTCATGGTCAGTCAACTCGCTGAGACGGCTGCCAAACTCAAGCGCATATTTAAACACTCGTTTGCTATGGCGGTATGTATACACATCTTTTGAAAGGAAAAACTTCACTTGTTGCTCGAGCGCTTCCAAATCTTGTTTAAAACGAATTTCATCCAATCTCATATGATGCTTATCGTACAGCTGCACGTTATTTTTTCCTTGCGCTTTTGCATAATAGAGCGCCTGATCGGCTCGATGAATTAGCTCCTCGCTTTCATACATATCCTTTTCCATCTCGGCGATGCCGCACGAAAACGACAAACAACGGTACGGGATATGCTCAACGCCTTCAAAATATGTATCGTTCACTTCCTTGCGCAGCCGGTTTAAAAACACGTACGCCTCGTCCTTTATGGTATTGGGCATCAAAATGGCAAACTCTTCTCCGCCATAGCGGGCAACCGTAAAGTTGGTCCCCTCTACCGCGTTTTGCAGCAGCTTTCCAAAAAACGTCAACAACCGATCCCCTTGCAAATGGCCGTTGCGATCGTTATATTTTTTAAAATCGTCCAGATCAAGAAACGCCAACGTCAGCGGCTGCTTCAGCACCTTGCAGTCGGAGAACTGTTGCTTGAGCGTTTCTTTGAAATAGCCGTGGTTACAAAGACCGGTGAGGTGGTCTTTGTTGGCACGGTTGGATACTAATTGGTGTAAGTATAAAAATTTACGAAAAACAACTGAAAATACAATAACTAATATAGTAAATAAAAATAGTCCAAAATATTGTTCCTTGGTAAGTAAGATGGCTAAAACTAAAGATAATATTAAAGTTACTAAATAACCTACTACTGATTCTAGCAACACCCCTAAGTTAAATGCCCCTCTATAAACGCGCCCTAAAAAAAAGAAAAAAGTAAAGATTAAAGTTATATTTACTATGAAGTATGTTAACAAACTAGCCACATAAGGAAACAGATTATCTGTTCTAATTTCACCAATATCCCCACCAAAAAATAGAAAGGAATAATATGATCCAGCAATCATTAATGAGTATATTGAGAAATTGGATAAGTGCTTCCACCACTCCATTTTCCGCTTATATAAAAATTCTACTAAAATACTGATAAACAAAACCTTTAGTGCCATATCAATACCATATAAAAATACAACAGCTAAATAAATGGCCGAATCCATAGAAAATGAGTTATCTTTTGGCGGAAGATGAATTGAAAAGTAACTAAGTAAAAGAACTGCCGATGATAGAATATAGACAAAAACCCAATCTCTAAGAGATTGAGTCACAAAAACATCCTCCGCCCAGAAAATAAATAGCGTTATTAGAGTAATGAAACACAGATATACTTTACCTTGCCATTTTACTGTAAAATTCATAATAATAATCACTCACATTTTTATTTCTATAATCTTTATACAAAAAGGAAAAAAAGAGAGGGTGATTTTAGCTTCCAAATCTATAACCCGACGTCAACGCCACAATCACCGAACCGAGGATAAAGAGATTGATCAACACTTGTTTTGCTTTGACTTTCATTTTCTTCTCCTCCTTAAAAATTAGATTTATTTGTTGATCGCAGGAGCGGTCGTGGTTTCTTTCTCAGCATCATCTGCTCGATGCCGCGGTGCGCTGAGCATCAGATGCTGGATAAAGACGAACGCCCCTACGTTCATCACAACGTCGCCGATGCTGATGACTTGTTGGCGCGGGTACGGCGGAGACAGCGGGATGATGTCGCCGAGAAACGGCAGCAACGTGTCCGATGTGATCGCTTGGTGCTTGCCGTACAGACCGGCTTTTAACGCTTCAATGTATTCGCGGCCAAGAAATTGTGCAGCTTCGACGGATACCGGCATTCGCCCGCCGTTGACAGCCATCACGATAAAGTTGAGCAACACGCCGGCGAAAATCACTGAAAATCCTGGCTGATGGCGGTTGAGCCATAAAAAGACAAGCCCGGTGATGTAGACGAGAAGAAAAATCTCATTGCTTATTTTCGCGATCCATGTTACGTCTTCCTGAAGGAAAAAGATGACCATCTGCACCACCAGCAGCAGTGGAAACAACCAACCGCCGCGCAGTTTCATAGTAGCAAGCCCTTTCAAGCTGCCGCCGCGAAACCAGCCGATCAACAACGACAAGATGATTCCATCGTAAACCATAACGCCGTCCCCTTATACACCGAATTTTCTATCTTTTCTAAAACCAACGTCTTCACTTCTATTTTTACCGTTTTTTTCATCCCATGTAAATAGGCTATTCGTCCTAACTGTGAAAAAATTTTAATAAATATCGTCTTATTTCCCTTGGCTTCATTGTTTTTCGCAAAAAAAAAAGCGACAAAACAGTGTAATGTGCATCTAGAAGGTTGGTGATTGAGGGCAAAATACTACCGATTTTATCCGTTTCTCAATTAGAGAAACCTTGCAGAGCAAGCTTTCTTTTCTGAATGAAAACGCCGCCGATTCGTGTGTGACGGCCGTTTTTCACCACCCACTTAGACAACAGGAACGCCTTCCGTCGAACAATCAAGAAAACGGATTCCGATCACCATCAGGAATCCGTTTTCCCTGCCGATCATTGCCGCTCTGGTCCGCAGCTGCCAGCGCAGCGGTCGGCCGCATGGCATGCAGCGCATCTTCCTTTGGCGCTTTTTTTCACGTGACGGACTAGCGTCCACCCAGCATAGGAGAAAATCGCACCGCCAATGACGAGATTCGCAATCATCATCTTCTCCTCCCTCTAGAAATGTTGATTTATCAAGGCTTTTCGGCCCCTCAGGGGTGTCCAAAAAATATTTTTCGACA
>NZ_LQYX01000038.1:0-1752 GCF_001587475.1 Geobacillus sp. B4113_201601 | reverse complement strand
GAGGCTGTCCCAAAAGGTCGGTAAAACGACCTTTTGAGGACAGCCTCCTGCTTTTGTTTTTACATTATTTGTCTATTTTTTACTTTCTCAAAGGATCTGCTTCTTCTTATCCCCGTATGTTCTCCCTTTTTCTTTTTATTGGGTGGACAGTGGCCGCCCACTTTCTCAAATTGTGGGCAGCACAAATAAGCCCCCATTCCACGGTAATTTTTGGGAGCCCCCTTAACAAAAAGCGCTGGAATTGCTGGTTATGCTTGATTTGCCCAAACACCGGCTCGTTTTCGATTTGCCGTCTTCGATATGTCGCCGCCCCTTCTTCCGTGGACAGCCGTTCCCGAATCTCCTGCCGTTGTTGTTGATTCTTCAAAGAAACGCGGATGGTTTTCGTGTCTTTGCCTTTGGCGCATGCCGTTTGAAACGGGCATCCGGCACATGCCGTACAACGATACGTCCGTTTGACGGTAACGTACCCATTGTCGGTCGTTTCCTTCCGTTCATACACAAACACCAACCGTTCCCCTTTGGCGCAAATCCACTCATCCAGCTCCTCATCATACGTCATGTTCTCGATTCGGCCGGTCTCTTTCGCCCACGCTTTCGTTTGTTCCCGGTCCAGCGTGTTGTACTTGATCAGGGCGACGATCTTCTTTTTCTCGCAGTACGTGTAGTTCTCCTCACTCCCATAGGCGGAATCCGCAATGGCCCGTTTGGGCATTGGGCGTCCATAGGCGGCCAATTGCTCCAAATGCGGAATGAAACATCCGGCATCCCCCGCCCGTTGATGCACGCTAAATCCAGTGATGAATTGGTTCTCTGTCCCAATCTGCACATTATATCCCGGTTTGAGCTGGCCGTTTTTCATATGGTCGTCTTTCATTCGCATGAATGTCGCATCCGGATCCGTTTTCGAAAAGCTGTTCCGTTCGCCCAACACTTCTTTGTATTCTTCATACTTCTTCTTACGGGGGAGAAGATCTTGCTCCAATTGCCGTTTTGCTTTCTTTAACGTGCGATTCTTCGGCTCTTTCTTTAGGCGTTCTTCCACTTGTTCGATGACGGCTTCGATCTTTTCGGACGTAATCGGTGAAGCTTCCAGTTTTTCTTGAAAATCCCCTTCTTGTTCCGCCTCTTCATCTTCTTTCGCCACCTGTTCGATCGAGGCAACGATTTGCCGGAATTTCTCCTCCAGCTTCTGATCGTACTTTTCCGTTGATTTGCGCCAAACGAACGTGTATTTGTTGGCATTGGCCTCGATTTTCGTTCCATCCAGAAAGTAATCCTCTAGTTTGACGAGCCCTTCTTGACGCAGAAGATCAACAATGGAGAAAAACGTTTCGTAAATGACGTCCTTCATCCGTTCCGAGCGAAATCGGTTGATCGTGCGGAAATCCGGTGTTTGATGGCCGGAGAGCCACATAAAGTAAATGTTTTCTTTCAACTGCTTGGCGATTTGGCGAGAGGAGTAGATCCGATTGGCGTAGGCATACAGGATGACTTTCAACATCATTTTCGGATGATAGGCTGGGCGGCCTCCACCAGGATAGAGGGAAACGAGCAGAGCCGGATCCATTTTTTCCACTGCCAGATCCACGATCCGGCAAAGATGATGTTCCGGAATGAAAATTTCAAGATCCATTGGCAAAATGAGTTGATCTCGGTTATAATAAATGTACATAAGAAAACCGTCCTTTCTTGGTAGGGTTATGGTGACTTTATTATACCAAAAGAGGAACGGTTTTCTTATTTTTTTTT
>NZ_LQYX01000037.1:0-467 GCF_001587475.1 Geobacillus sp. B4113_201601 | reverse complement strand
CTCTCGGCGTGGCCCATCGGACGCATGCCGGCCGTCTCCACCCCTTGCGCCGACAGCCACTCCCGGTAGTCCCGGATGCATCCCGGCATCGACTCGATCCGGCGGATCATTTCGGCCAACTGCTCTTCTTTGGCTTCGTCCCCCAACGTACCGACGGCGCTGTTCAGTTCCACCAAAAGTCCTTCCTCGTCTTGCTTCGCCAGCTTCTTCCGCACCTCCCGCCAACGCGGGTGGCCGGACAGACACTGACGAAGCTCCCGCGCCACATGGAACCGATCCAACTGAAAGCACGCCCGCTTTCCGAAATACTCCCGGCAGGCGGTAATCCAAGATGCCGCGTCGCCGTTGATGACCAACAGGTCCCGGCACGGGTCATAGGCATATTCCTTCATCAGCCACGCTTCGAACCCTTCCCACACGTCCCCCGCCCCTTCATGGAGGTAGTGGCGCCGGTTCACGAGCTCCAG
>NZ_LQYX01000036.1:0-2085 GCF_001587475.1 Geobacillus sp. B4113_201601 | reverse complement strand
GTTTGAGCACATCTATTTTACTCAAGGGGCTGGGTTCATGTCTCCTTTTTTGTTTAGTTTATGTTAGCGAATTTACTCATCTACAGTAATCGATTCAAATGATTGCTTTTGCGACGAGAATATTTGTTTGTCGAAAAATCAGGGGTATCATTTTTTGGAAGAATGTATATACTATGTATATACATTTTGGGTTGGGGGTGATATAATGAACTCAAAGGAACATTTAGAAAGCAAAATAAACCAAAGTAAAGGAGGGGACTACATGTCTACAGTTGTTGCTCAAAAATGGGGAAACAGTTTGGGCATTCGTATCCCAAAAGATGTTGCTGATAAAATAGGGATTAAACAAGGTTCCGAAATAGAATTAAATGTGATTGGAAATGAAGGTATCATCACATTAAAGCCAAAAAGAACACGGAAGAAATACACACTGGAAGAACTAATATCACAGATTACACCTGAAAATCGACACGAGGAAATTGATTTCGGGATAGAAGGGCGTGAATTGATTTAATGCCAGCAGACGTACCAGAGAGAGGCGATTTCGTTGTTTTAAACTTCAATCCACAAGCTGGTCATGAGCAGGCTGGGAGAAGGAATGCTATTGTTTTATCGCCTAAAGAATTCAATCAAGCAACAGGATTTATAGCTGTTTGTCCGATTACCAATCAAAAGAAGGGTTATCCTTTCGAAGTGGATTTACCAAAAGAAGGAATATCCCTTGATGGCGATGGCTATCCAATAACAGGGGTAGTTTTAACTGATCAAATTAAATCATTGGATTGGAAAGCTCGTAATCTAAAAATTTTAAAGAAGTATAATCCAGAAGATGCACAAATTGAAGAAATAGATAAAATCATTGATGAATGCCTAGCGAAAATAGAAACATATCTGACTTGACATAATCCTTTCTCTTTCAGAAAGGGTTATTTTTTGTACTTTAAAGTTTCTTGATAATTTTTGAGAAGCTAATTTTAGTTGGACAGGTGTCGAAAAACCGAAATTAGTAAGTTGGTCGTTTTTATTTTAATTACGGAAGTTGTGAGTCAAATTGGCATTTTACTTGCTTACTTTTGTCATTAAATCCACAAGAAAAATGAGTCCAGTAAACTGTTCAACATAGCAAAAAACTAGGCCTATCAAGGATTTGATTCTAATCATAAGTATTTATATACATGCTCATTGAAAAATTAACATTTGACTTCTCCTGCAACGAACTTCCTCCCCCATGGCTCAGCCTGCAGGTTGAGCCTACAAGATCTTTGGAGGAAATGATGCAGCGCTTAGGGTGTACAGTACAGGATAACGGAGAGGTTAACTCTTCATGTTGCATGTATATAGAAGCAAATCTTGAAGATACTACGCCTGACTTTAAGGTTCTTGTTGATGGAGTCGAGAAAACTGTTTCAGGTCTAACATATGATGCAACTACAAAATCTCTTAATATTACATTTACAACACCTGTAACTGACCTAAGCAAACCTATCTCACTTGAGGTTCTTTCGGGAAATAACGTTGTAGATACAACTACACCTGCAGTGTGAGTAAAATATTTGTGGGTGACGTTCAGGAAGGATCCCCGACGAGGGTTGCGAACTTTTGTTCGCGACGCTCGTCGGGGCCACCAAGCGAAGCGCGGTAGGAAAAAGCGGATCTCATGCAAAAAGGACTCTCTCCCTGCTATGATAGTGATTGTCCACATCAACCGAAAACAGGAGGGAGAGAGTCCATGAAACATCTTACCACAGAATGGCCTTTATGAAAAGAGCTGGAGGAACCATTGTTGAGAACCCTTCAAAACGTGTTTGCCACCTTGTTGGCGTCCCTTTTGGAGGAAATCGATCAACAACTGGCGGAAGCAAGGGACAAGCGCCGCGATCAGCTGAAAGACAAACGGCCGACCACCCTCCAAACGCTGTTTGGAGAAGTGACGTTTCGACGGAACTACTACTATGATCGGCAGGCAGGGGTGTATACCTTCTTGTTGGATGCCGAACTGGGCTTTGATGGAGCCCAATCGATCCGTCCTTGCCTCGAGGAAACGGCAGTCGAGTTGGCTGTAGAGTGCTCTTCCTACCGCAAAGC
>NZ_LQYX01000035.1:224922-244789 GCF_001587475.1 Geobacillus sp. B4113_201601 | reverse complement strand
TGTCGAAAAATATTTTTTGGACACCCCTGAGGGGCCGAAAAGCCTTGATAAATCAACATTTCTAGAGGGAGGGAAGCGACGATGGACATCCCGCAATATTTGTTCCTTGATTTTGAGTTTACGATGCCGGAGACGAAAACGGAGCCAAACGGATTTTGCCCGGAAATCATCGAAGTTGGCCTTGTCGCGGTCGTTGCCGAACAAATTGTGAACCAGTTTTCCGCTTATGTGAAACCGCTCCGTTTTCCGCAGCTGACCGACCGATGCAAATCGTTTCTCAACATCACCCAAGAACAAATCGACAGCGGCATCAGCTTTTATGAACTCGTTACGTTGCTTCGGCAATATGATCGTGAGCGTCCGACGACGGTCGTGACATGGGGAAGTATGGATATGAAAGTGCTTCGGGAAAACTGCCAGTCAGCGCAAGTGGCCTTTCCGTTTACGGGCGAGCACCGCGATTTAGCTTTGGAGTATAAGCGGTTTTTTGGAAACAAAAACCAAACGGCTTTGCGCAAGGCGGTTCAGGAGTACGGCAACGAAGGGATCGGAAACGCGCATTGTGCGCTCGATGACGCTTTTACCGCCTACACGATTTTCCGCCTCATTGAAAACGACAAAAAGTATTTGGTGAAGACAAAGCCGCCTACGCTCGGAGAACGAATCGATTTCACCCAGCTGCGAAAAAAATTTGCCTTGTAGACGATCCGGTTCGGAATGCGTCGCAGCCACGCCCGTCGAAGGAAAGCGCCGCTGCTAGAGACGGTGGCCGCTTGCCGATGAAGCGCTGCTTGGCTGAGAGATGGAAACAACGGGCGGGTTGGCGGCGGCCGGCGGATGTGATAAGCTATGGGGGAGTAAAACGCTTCGGCCTAAACGCGGGCGTCAAGGATGGTGCGGTGCGGCTTGCCTTCGAGCGGAACGATGCCGGCGGCCGAAAGCTCGCGCCTTGGACAGAAGCGGGAAATTCAGGCAGGAAAGGTTGTCTTTGAGATGATATGGCCATCGGTGTTGAATTTGTTTTTGTATTTCCCTGAAGATAAGCGCGAATATATCCCTGCGGCGATTTCGTTTGCCGTCTTTTTCTTGATGGCGGTGTTTACGATGCGGCTGATCATCGTCATTTCGCGGAAACAAGAGAACGAAGCGAAGCGGCTCGAGCGGGAGTTGCTTGGAAAAACGGACGAGCCTGAGCGGACAAAGGACGTATAAATCGCTCCTTCCCCGGCGATACTGGCAGGTAGTAGTTGCCAAGAGTTGGAGGGGATGGAGTGTTGTGCGGAAGACGATGGTTGGCCGCGGCCATGGCGCTCGCCTTGGTTGGCTGCGGAAAAGAGGAAGGCATGAGCCGGAAAGTGGAAATGATCAACGCCGACGGCGATCCGATCGGCACGATCGAGTTGGTCGAGCAGTCTGAAGGGGGGGTGCGCTTGAAGCTTGATTTGCAAGGCCTTCCACCGGGGGAGCACGCCATTCATATTCATGAAAAAGGAAGTTGTCAGCCGCCCGATTTTCAGTCGGCCGGCGGCCATTACAATCCCGATGGAAAAAAACACGGCCTTCTCCACCCGGAAGGTGCGCACGCTGGGGATTTGCCAAACATTATTGTCAAAGACGACGGCACGGTCAACGTTGAATTGACGGCGCCGCATGTGACGCTGAAAAAAGGAGCGAAAGGATCGCTGCTGACGAAAGAGGGGACATCAATTGTCATTCATGCCAAAAAGGATGACGGCATGACCCAACCGGCGGGGGATGCAGGCGGCCGCATCGCCTGTGGGAAAATCAAGTCGTCTTGAACCAAATCGGCGTCTCGAACACCGTTTTGGCTCGGGAAAACAATTTAGGGTGCCGGTGATTTCGTGCAAAACACCGTTGAGTTCGACCTATTTCTCAATTAGAGAAACCTTGCAGAATCGGTTTTCTTTTCTTAATGAAAATGTCGCCGATTGGTGGTGACATCGTTTTTTCACCAGCCTTTTAGAAAAACCGCTGATTCTTTCATCAGTAGGAGAATGAGTGCAAAACAGGACCGATGCAACAAGATTTTTCTAATTGAGGATCTGTTCGAGCCGCTCCCCGTTATGAATATACCGCTGACGTTTCGCTTTATGTATCACAGGCAGCCGCCTGGTGGCTCCCTTTGGTGAACAAAACGTCCGCGGAGGGAGCGGCTTACCCAGACAGACGTCAGCCGGCGTTAGCGGAGCGCAGCCGCCAACCGCCGCAGCCCTTCGTTGAGCGTTGGCCGTGGGCAGGCGACGTTCAAGCGGATGAAGCCGTCTCCTTCCGGGCCGAATTTGCGGCCGAACTCGACGGCGATTTGTCCTTTCTCCAAGAGCCGCCGCTTCAGTTCCGTTTCGGACAGGCCGAGGCGGCGGACATCGATCCAGACAAGATACGTCGCCTCGGGGCGGATTGGGCGCACCGTTGGCAGCTCGGCGGCCAAGTAGGCTGCGGTGGCGTCGATGTTGGCCTGCACATACCGAAGCAGCTCATCGAGCCATGGTCCGCCATGGCGGTAGGCCGCCTCTGCGCCAACCACGGCGAACGTGTTCAACGTAAAAAACCCGTGTCGCTGTTGAACGCGGCGGAACGCCCGGCGCCGCGCCTCATCGGGAATGATCGCCTCGGCCGCCTGCAAGCCGGCAAGATTGAACGTTTTCGTCGGCGCGCGGAACGTGGCGCTCCACGCGGCCAACTCGGGGGAGAGGGAAGCAAACGGCACATGCCGGTGCGGCGGAAACGTCAAATCGGCGTGAATTTCGTCGGAAAGGACGAAGACGCCATGCCGCAAGCACAGCTCCCCGAGCTGCTTGAGTTCTTCGCCAGTCCACGATTTGCCGCCCGGGTTGTGCGGGTGGCAAAGGATGAGCAGTTTTGCTTTCGGCAGCTTCTCTTCCAAGTCATTCCAGTCGATAGCGTAATGCTCTTCCGTCAGACGGAGCGGACTGAAGAGCAGCGTGCGGCCGTGACGGCGGACGAGATCGAACAGCGGTCGGTAGACGGGGGAGAAGACGATCATGCCATCCCCGGGCTCGGAAAAGGCTTCAATGGCGGCGGCGACCGCCGGCACGACGCCGGGGGCAAACGTGAGCCACTCCGGATCGATGCGCCAGCCGTGGCGGCCTTCAAGCCACTCGCACACCGCCTCCCGCAGCGAGTCCGGGACGATCGTGTAACCGAAAATTCCGTGTTCGATGCGCGCCCGCAGCGCGTCTTGCACCGCTTGCGGGGCTGGAAAATCCATATCAGCGACCCACATCGGCCATACTTCGTCATGGCCGAACACCCGCTTCGCGTCATCCCATTTCAACGATTGCGTTCCCCGACGGTCCACGACTTGATCAAATGAAAACATGACATCGTCTCCCTTCTTTTTTTTCGATAAATGGCTTATAATGAGTTATATCATATTTCCAGAAAGAAGGTGGATGGCGGCGCATGGACGGACCACTGCTCAATCAGCGGCTTCTTGAGGCGGTTGGCGCTTGGGATCCGTTTGGCTGCGGAAGCGATGCGTACGAGGTGGAAGCGGTGGATGTGCTTCAAGCCGTATATGACACGGATGACCCTCGCCTGCTCGCGGCCCGCATCCAGTCGATATATGAATTCGCTTTTGACCACACCATTCCTTTTTATGATTGTTTGCAGCTGGCATGGCGGTTGCTCGAGTTGAAACAGGCAGCGTCTTGTTCGCCGCCGGTGTGACGGACCGCTGCCGACAGGACGAGGCCATTCGCCCCGCGGTGGTGGGACAGTTTCATGTGCGTCCCCTCGTTGCCTAGGAGTCCGGTGATTTCGTGTAAAACGCTGCTGGTCCCACCCATTTCTCAATGAGAGAAACTTTGCAGAATCAGCTTTCTTTTTTGAATGAAAATGCCGCCGATTCGTGTGCGGCAGCGGTTTTTCACCGGCCTTCTAGGAGGCTGGTAAAAAACGGTTGCATCTCTTGAACCATGGGGGAACGTGTGAAAGGCGCTCCTGATGCGACAAGGCTTATCCATATTGAGAAACGGGTTTGATCAGCGGCTTGCCCCTTAAATCACCGACATTCTAGGGCGGGCCTGCACCAAGCGGGGCAGATGGTCGATGATGAGAAACGTTTGCGACGGAGGGATTGGACATGACATTGAGTGACAAAGAGCTAGAAATTGTCAAAATATTAGAAAAAGACGCCCGCACGCCGATGGAAGTGTTGGCCAAAATGGTCGAGTTGCCGGTTGAGGAGACGGAAAGGCTCGTCAAAAAGCTGGAAGAAGCAAAAGTGATCGTTCAATATACGGCGCTTGTCGACTGGCGGAAGGCCGACGGTCATGAAGGGGTGACCGCGATGATCGATGTGAAAGTAACCCCGAAGCGCGGCGTCGGTTTTGATGAAGTGGCGGAGCGCATTTACCGGTTTCCGGAAGTGAAATCGGTATACTTGATGTCGGGCGCTTACGATTTGTCCGTGGTCATTGAAGGGCGGTCGATGGCGGAAGTCGCCCATTTTGTGTCTGAGAAGCTGTCAACGCTTGATTCCGTCATTTCGACGACCACCCATTTCATTTTGAAAAAGTATAAGCACGATGGCATTGTCTTTGAGCAAGGAGACCAAGATCGCCGCATCGTGGTGTCGCCATGAAGCCGCAAACACGAAAAACGTATGTGTCGGAGACGGTCGCCCAGTTGAAGCCGTCCGGCATCCGCCGCTTTTTCGACCTCGCTTCGAGTCTGGAGGGCGTCATTTCCCTCGGCGTCGGCGAGCCGGACTTTGTCACGTCCTGGAGCATCCGGGAAGCGAGCATTTTGGCGCTCGAGCAAGGCTATACGTCCTATACAGCGAACGCTGGCCTGCCTGAACTGCGTCAAGAGATCGCCGCCTATTTGCGCCGCAAGTTTCGGGTTGAGTATCGTCCGGAAACGGAAGTGCTCGTGACGGTGGGGGCGAGTCAAGCGCTCGATTTGGCGCTGCGCGCGATCGTGAATCCGGGCGATGAAGTCATCCTCATCGAGCCGAGTTTTGTCGCTTACGAGCCGCTGGTGGTTTTAGCTGGCGGCAAGCCGGTGGCGGTGCGCACATCCGGCGCCGATCGATTTCGGCTTGACCTGACGCAGCTGGAGCAGGCAGTCACCGCCCGGACGAAGGCCGTCATCGTTTGCTCGCCGAACAATCCGACCGGGACGGTGCTCAGCCGCGCCGAGCTTGATGGCTTGGCTCGCCTCGCACAAGCGCATGACTTGTTGGTCATCGCCGATGAAATTTATGCCGAGCTGACATACGAAGGGGAGTATACGAGCATGGCGGCCGTCGCGGGCATGCGTGAGCGGACGATTTTAGTCTCCGGCTTTTCGAAAGGATTCGCGATGACCGGTTGGCGGCTTGGGTTCGCCGCCGCGCCGGAAGAGCTCCTGCAAGCGATGTTGAAAATTCACCAGTATGCGATGATGTGTGCGCCAACAATGGCGCAATATGGGGCGCTGGAGGCGCTTCGCAGCGGGGAGCGGGACGTAGCCGAGATGCGGAATAGCTATCGCCGCCGCCGCAATTATTTCGTCGCCTCGCTCAATGAAATGGGGCTGCCGTGTCACTTGCCGGGCGGAGCGTTTTATGCGTTTCCGTCCATTCAGCCGACCGGGTTGACATCCGAACAATTCGCTGAGCGGTTGTTGTTGGAAGAAAAAGTCGCGGTCGTTCCGGGCAACGTCTTTGGCCAAAGCGGGGAAGGCTATATTCGCTGTTCATACGCTTCATCGCTGGAGCAGCTGCAGGAAGCGTTGAAGCGAATGAAACGGTTTTTGGCCCGCTTGTAGTTGGCGCTGCGCCATCCGTTCATTCGAGATATCGAAAACGGGTGAAAAACGAGGACACTGGCGAAGTCGATCGAGCTGGCGGAGAAGAGAAAGAACGTTTGGTCAAAGTGGTTCCATTGGCGAGAACGGGATTGGTTGATGGGCCCGCAAGATGTTTCAACTTGAGAACCGCGGTTGGCAACGCCATTTTTTCTTCCATCCCTGTTTCGAGGGGAATGCGGCTTGGCCGTCTCAACAGTCTAAACTGTGGGAGTTGGACTACACCTTGTCTCATCGGGGTACCTAGCCGGTTCCCTGTCACACGAATATTTTGTCTTTTTTGAGGGGGAGATTGCCTTTTGGGTCAGCCCCCTCTTCCGTTGCTGTATAGACGTGCTGACTGCTTCTGTGGCACGATAGGTTGTGCTTATCTCCAAGGCAGATAGCCTTTTGGGTCAGCCCGATTCGGGGAAGGAGGTCTGTGCTCCGGCAAGCTTCTTTTTTTCTGGCGCTGCCTTCCGTTTTTTGCCCCTTTGTCTGCTTCCGAAGGTCGGCAGTCTTCGGTCGTCCCTTTGGTCGCGTTAGTTTCGCCCCGTCTCGGTTGGGTTTGGCAGTTTGGTTATGTTATAATACAGAAACGATGACATTTAATCAATAGGAGTGTTTCGCTTGTCAACGATAAAACGAGGAGCGATCGTGAAAGGGAAGGTGACGGGCATTCAGCCGTACGGCGCGTTCGTCCAGCTTGAGGGCGGCACGCAAGGGCTGATCCATATTTCGGAGATTTCGCATCAATTTGTCAAAGATGTGCGCGATTATGTCAGTGTTGGTGATGAAGTGACCGTCAAAGTGCTCGATGTCGATGGGAAGACGGGACGGGCGAGCCTGTCGTTAAAGGCGCTCGAACCGTATCGAGAGAAGACAAAGCGCCATGTGCGCATCAAAATGCCGCTCGGTTCGGGGTTTCGCCCGTTGAAGGAAAAGCTTCGCGAGTGGATTGAACAGTCCAAACGAGAAGAAGGGCCGAAACCGTAAAGAGGGTGCCGCCGTTTCGGCCGCGCGTTCTCCTGCGGTCAAAGGGAGGCTTGCCTCGCCAAGCCGCGCGCCTTGCTCGGTTGAACAGGTGCGGCGCTTGCGTGTGGGGCGGCCAAAAGAAAAAGACACCCACCGCCAAGCGGTGAGCGTCCCCAACGGTTTTTTATGTGCGCGTCGCTTTTGGCTCGGTGCGCCCGAGCTCTTCGGCTGGCTTAAATAGCAGCGCCAAATTGATCAGCCCGGCGATGCCGACCAGACTGTAAATGATGCGCGACCAAACCGAGTTCTGGCCGCCGAAAATCGCGGCGACGAGGTCAAATTGGAAAAAGCCGATTAGTCCCCAGTTAATCGCGCCAATAATCGTCAACAATAGCGCAATGCGCTGCAAAGCTCCCATGTTTGTCTGCCTCCTTTGGAAACGTATTGGATTCCATCCATTCACTAATAGCATGAATCGAAGCGGCAAAAAATATGCACGGCGGCCTGCGTAGGCAAATAGCTTTACAAAGGATGAGAGATGCCACCATAATGGAGGCAAAAGGAGGACGATACATATGCAAAATTTTATCTTCCACAATCCGACGAAACTCATTTTCGGAAAAGGGCAACTCGAACGGCTCAAAGAAGAGGTGCCGCGCTATGGCCGAAAAGTATTGCTTGTCTATGGCGGCGGCAGCATCAAACGAAACGGATTGTATGAGGAAGTCATGAAGATGTTGGGAGAGATTGGCGCTGACGTCGTCGAACTGCCGGGGGTGGAGCCAAACCCGCGCGTTTCGACTGTCAGAAAAGGGGTGGACATTTGCCGCCGAGAAGGAATTGAGTTTTTGCTCGCGGTTGGCGGCGGCAGCGTCATCGATTGCACAAAAGCGATTGCCGCCGGCGCGAAATTTGCTGGCGATCCGTGGGACTTTATCACGAAAAAAGCGGCGGTCACTGGCGCCCTGCCGTTTGGCACCGTGCTTACGCTGGCGGCGACCGGTTCGGAGATGAACTCCGGCTCGGTGATCACGAACTGGGAGACGAAAGAAAAATACGGCTGGGGCAGCCCGTTTACGTTCCCGCAATTTTCCATTTTGGATCCGACGTATACGATGACCGTTCCGAAAGACCATACGGTGTACGGCATTGTCGATATGATGTCGCACGTGTTTGAGCAATATTTCCACCATACGCCGAACACGCCGCTTCAAGACCGGATGTGCGAAGCGGTGTTGAAAACGGTGATTGAAACGGCACCGAAGCTGATCGACGATTTGGAAAACTACGAGCTGCGCGAAACGATCATGTACGCGGGCACGATCGCCTTAAACGGCTTCTTGCAAATGGGCGTGCGCGGCGACTGGGCGACGCATAACATTGAACACGCGGTTTCGGCGGTGTACGACATTCCGCATGCCGGGGGGTTGGCGATTTTGTTCCCGAATTGGATGAAGCATGTGCTCGATGAAAACGTCAGCCGTTTTGCCCAGCTCGCGGTGCGCGTCTTTGATGTCGATCCGGCCGGCAAAACGGAACGCGATGTGGCGCTTGAAGGCATCGAGCGGCTGCGCGCGTTCTGGTCGAGCCTTGGGGCGCCGTCGCGTTTGGCGGATTACGGCATCCATGATGAGAATGTGGAGCTCATGGCCGATAAAGCGATGGCGTTTGGCGAATTCGGCCGTTTCAAAACGTTGAACCGCGATGATGTGCTCGCGATTTTGCGCGCCTCCCTGTAACGGGGCGCCGCGGTCGTAGGTTGATGGATCAAGGCGCCGGCTTGGCGGTGGCACCCGTCTCGAGCCGGCGTTTTTCACATGGGCCGAGCCGGCTGCTCGGGCGCGAGAGGAGCGCCCCAACGCGGGATGATGGCGGGATGGGAGAAAGGACACCGGCGCGGCGAAAATTGTCAAAGCTGAATCCGTTTCCAAGGAGGAGCGCCGCTTGATTTCCCTTGTCCGTTCGGCTAAAGTGAAAGAAGGCAATGAACATTGAAGGGGAGGCGGGAATGGATGACCCATATTCGCTTTGATTATTCCAAAGCGCTTGCCTTTTTTGGCGAACACGAACTGACTTACTTGCGCGATGCCGTGAAAGTCGCGCACCATTCGCTCCATGAAAAAACCGGCGTCGGCAGCGACTTTTTAGGGTGGCTCGACTGGCCGGTCGACTATGACAAAGACGAATTCGCCCGCATCAAACAAGCGGCGAAAACCATTCAATCGGACTCCGATGTCCTGCTTGTCATCGGCATCGGCGGCTCGTACCTTGGCGCGCGCGCCGCGATCGAGATGCTGCATCATTCGTTTTACAACGCTTTGCCGAAAGAGAAGCGGCAAACGCCGCAAATCATTTTTGTCGGCAACAACATCAGCTCGACGTATATGAAAGACGTCATCGATTTTCTCGACGGAAAAGATTTCTCGATCAACGTCATTTCCAAATCGGGGACGACGACGGAGCCGGCGATCGCCTTCCGTATTTTCCGCAAGCTGCTTGAGGACAAATACGGCAAAGAGGAAGCGCGCCGCCGCATTTACGCGACGACCGACAGCAAGCGCGGGGCGCTGCGGACGCTGGCCGATGAGGAAGGATATGAAACGTTTGTCATTCCGGACGACATCGGCGGCCGCTATTCCGTGTTGACGGCGGTTGGGCTGCTGCCGATTGCCGCAAGCGGCGCGGACATCGACGCCATGATGGAAGGCGCGGCCAAAGCGCGCGACGATTTCAGCTCCTCGGAGCTGGAGGAAAACGCCGCTTACCAATACGCGGCCATCCGCAACATTTTGTACAACAAAGGGAAAACGATCGAGCTGCTCGTCAACTATGAACCGGCGTTGCACTATTTCGCCGAATGGTGGAAGCAGCTGTTTGGCGAAAGCGAAGGGAAAGACCAAAAAGGCATTTATCCGGCTTCCGCTGATTTCTCGACCGATTTGCATTCGCTCGGCCAATACATTCAAGAAGGTCGGCGCGACTTGTTTGAAACGGTGTTGAAACTCGAGGAGCCGCGCCATGAGCTGATCATTGAGGCCGAAGAAAACGACCTCGACGGGCTGAACTATTTGACCGGAAAAACGGTTGATTTCGTGAACACGAAAGCGTTCGAAGGGACATTGCTCGCCCATACGGACGGCGGTGTGCCGAACTTGGTCATCACCTTGCCGAAACTCGATGAATACACGTTTGGCTACCTCGTCTACTTCTTTGAAAAAGCGTGCGCCATGAGCGGCTATTTGCTTGGCGTCAACCCGTTTGACCAGCCGGGTGTCGAAGCGTACAAAAAGAACATGTTCGCCCTTTTGGGCAAGCCGGGCTATGAGCAGCTGAAGGAAGAGTTGGAAAAACGGTTGAAATAACAGTACTTTTGAGTAAAACACTGACTGAAAATCATTCTTTTCTCGGAGTGCAAAAATAGCTTTTGACCACATTTTGACCACATTTTTCAAAAGCTGTTGGACATGTACTCCGAGAATTTTTTTTCTAGAAGGTTGGTGAAAAACCACTGTTTGCCTTGATGAATGATTGAAGTGTAAACATCAGGGCTGATGGAACAAGTTTTTTCTACTTGAGAAACGATTGGGAAAAGCGGTTGAGCAAGTAAATCACCGGCCTTCTAGAGGACTGGTGAAAAACGGTTGTTTCTTTATAAGCAATGGGGGAGCGTTTGAAAGACCATCCTGATGCGACAAAGCTTTTCTACTTGGTTTTCATCCTGACCATCGAACCACGCTCAGCCATTTTTTCACGAAAAGCCCTTGGGATGAAGAAACGTTGCTTCGCAAACTTCAGCCATGGATCCTTCATCGCATCCAGCGAATCGCCAAACGGACGAATCAACCACTGTTCCTTCGATGGATGATACGATTGGCCAAAAAACGAAGCCTTCGTCACGGGCTGCCCGCGCCATTCAAGGGTGTGATTGGCACTACTCGCCCAAAGATCCTCCATCCGTCTGGGGCATTCGCTGTTGCCTAAGGGATCCCCTGTTTGTCTCTCAGGACATAGAAATGAATGGAATGAAAAATGCTCATCTTCATCTATAGTAAAGACAAAAAATTCCGGTATTATATCCTTAGGCAAAAATCGGACGTTTTTCATGCGATGAAAACGTTTTTCGCAAAGAAAAAAGCATACAGCTAGTTTGACCCTCTTCTCTGGCAAAGGGGGTTTTTCTTTTGGCGGCGGGAGGGCGATGGCCTCCCGCCAAACGATTATTGTCGTTGCAACGTGGCGACCATGGCAAGGACAGCGCCGAGCGCATCTTCGCCATCAGGAGCATGGACCGTAAGCAGCAGTGGCGCTGGCTGAGCGCTGGCGATGACGTGGACGGTGACGCCATCGGCTTGGGCGGTGTACCAAACGGCGTCTTGAAACGGGGCAGGGAGCTGCGCGGCTTGTCGGCGCGCGGCGCTGCTGTTGACCGCTTGGGCGTGTTCCTTGGCCAATTGTTCGTAGTCGATCTCCTTGTCATGAAGGAGACGGATGCGGGCGAATGTCTTGCCATGAAGGAGAACGTCGGCGTTTGGTTCCTCTGCATCAAGCGTCCAGCCGTCCAGAACGTAGAGCGAGAAATGCTGGTTGTCGCTGACGGTCAACGTGGCTGTTCCGGTGACGATTTGCTTCCCTTTTTGGTAGGAAAGGGAAGTGGTTGACCGGGAAGATGCCGGTTCCTTCCCTGCCGTTTTGTCTTGTCCATTCCCGGTTGAGTGCTGCCCGCTAGCAGCGGTGGAGTTTTGGTTCGCAGGCTCTGTTGCTTGCGGATGAGTGCGGTGTTCGCCGGAACTTGCCGTTTGTTTGGCTTTTGCCTCGGCTTTGTCGGGCGGCGAGGAGTCCGCACCGCAGCCGGCAAGCAAGATAGCGGCGGCAACGATGGAAATGAGCGATTGCCAATATCGAAACATCTTGATTCCTCCTTGCTTTCCATATACCATTCATTATAGCAGTTGAAACAGCGGAAACAAACGGGTTCAATTCCTTATTTTTTATGGTGGTTTGTCTTCTGTTTCTCTTTGGCGCTGAGAGCGACATGGGCTCCTCCCCAAATGATCGCGACAAGCAAGACAAGCATGGCCAATCCATTGAGCATTGGCGTTCCACCTCCTGTATACTGAATGGCGAGACCAGCATAATAGATGAAACGCGTTTCAAGTCAAGCTGTTTTTCGGAAGGAGTGGAATTGTGGCGAACATCCGCGATTTAGCGAAAGAAGCGGGCGTGTCGGTGGCTACGGTATCGAGGGTGTTAAACGGGTATCCGTACGTGAGCGAGGAAAAGCGGAAAGCGGTTTGGGAAGCGGTCGAGAAGCTGAACTATACGAAAAACATTCAGGCTGTCCATTTGGCGAAAGGAAAGACGAGAATCGTTGGTGTGATGCTTCCGTACATTCATCATCCTTATTTTTCGGCGGTCATTGAAGGAATTTCCAAGGAGGCGCTTCGCTGCGGTTATCAGCTGCTTTTGTTCCAAACAAACTACGAGGTAAAGAGGGAGTTAGAAGCGTTAGAGCGGCTGCGGATGAAGCAAATGGACGGACTGATCGTCTGTTCTCACGAGGCCGACTGGGAGGTGTTTGCCGTTTACCGCGAAGACGGTCCGATCGTTTTATGTGAACGAGCCGTCGGACACGATTTTTTCACGGTGTATATCGATCATTACCAGGCGTTTGCGCAGGCGCTTCGCTATTTGTTGGACAAGGGGCACCGGCGGATCGGCTATTGCATCGGAAGAACGACGGGACCGAACAGCCAAGCGCGGGCAGCGGCGTATCGGGATGTGCTGGGCAGCGTCGGCGTGATTCCGCAACCGCAGTGGATTTTTGACGGCTGTCTATTTCTTGAAGATGGCAAGCGTGTGATTGAGCGGTGGATGGACATGAAAGAACGGCCGAGCGCCCTGCTTGTGACGAGCGACCAAGTGGCGGCGGGCATCGTGCTGCATGCGCAGCGCGTCGGTGTGCACATTCCCGAGGAGCTGGCTGTCATTGGATTTGATAACGATCCGTTGGCCGAAATGCTCGGCATGACGACCGTGGCGCTTCCCCACTTTGCGCTTGGGGAAAAAGCGTTTCGCCTTCTCCATCATTGGCTTGAAACAGGAAATGTGCCGCGAACGCAAGAAGAGTTGCCGGCGCGGCTGATTGTGCGAATGACGGGCTGAGCTACGTCCGTTTCAGCTGATAGCGGTTGACGGGGCGGCCGACGCCGCCATACTGCACATCGAGCATAACGTTTCCGCTTTTTTCGAGATACTCCAAATAGCGGCGGGCGGTGACGCGGGCGATGCCGACTCCCTCGGCCACTTCTTCAGCGGAGACGGGGAAGCGGTGCTGGCGCAAATAAGCGATCACTTTTTCCAATGTCACTTCGTTTAATCCTTTCGGAAGTTCTGCCGTTGAGACGGCCGGCTGCTTTGGTGTTTGCCGCAGCGCATCAAGCTCCGCTTGGGTGAGCGACTCTTTTTCCGCTAATGATTGACGGAAGGCGCGGTAATTTTCTAACGCCTGTTTGAGCCGCTCGAATTTGAACGGTTTGACAATATAGTCAAAGGCGCCGTTTTGCAGGATGCGGCGCACCGTTTCGATGTCGCTGGCCGCAGTGATGGCGATCAGATCGACTGCATAGCCTTGAGCCCGGATTTGTTTTACGGTTTCAAGGCCATCCAACTGCGGCATATAAATATCGATCATGGCGATATCAGGTTGAAGTTCACGGATGAGGCGAAGCCCTTCCTCCCCGTTTCCGGCGAGGCCGACAACGGTGAACCCGTCCACTTGTTCGATCATTTGCCGGTTGACTTCTTGCACCATAGGGTCGTCTTCGATCAACAACACGCGGTACATCGCTTTTTCCTCCTTTGTTTTGTGCAGGTCACGTACGGCGGTCACCCATGCATCAAGCCGGTGCCATCTCAAAGGTCATCGTGAAAACGGTGCCTTCGCCCTGCGCTGATTGGACATCGATCTGTCCGTTTCCTTTCTCGACAATTTGTTTTACCAAGTAGAGACCGATGCCGCGACCGTTCTTGCCTTTTGTTGAAAAGCCTTCGTCAAAAATGCGGTCGATATGCTCGCTTGCGATGCCTTGGCCGTTATCTTCAACCGAAAGCGAACAAATTTCGTCGTTTTGTTCGATGCTGATGTAGATTTCTTTCTCCCGGCCGGTGACTCCTTGGAACGCGTCGAAGGCGTTTTCAATTAAATTGCCAAGAAGAACGACAAAATCATGGTGATCAAGGTGCGGCGGGAGGCGGTGCAGCCGGCTGTGCCGATCGATCGTCACCCGAATGCCGAGCTCCTTGCCGCGGCGGATTTTGCTTAACAATAGCCCGGAAATGCTTTCATCCTTAATGTTGCGGCTTAAAAACTGCGTGAGTTCCGCTTGCTCTTCGGTCGCTTGAAAGACGTATTCGAGCGCCTTTTCAATATGGCCGAGCTGGATCAGGCCGGCAATCGTATGGAGCTTGTTCATGTATTCATGGTTTTGCACGCGCAAGGCGTGGACGAACGCTTTGACCCCCGTCAGTTCTTCAGCGAGCCGTTTCACTTCGGTGCGGTCTTGGAAAATGGCGATGGCGCCAACCGTCTTCCCGTTGACTTTGATGGGGATGCGATTGCTCCAAATCGTTAAGTTGCCGAGCTGCAGTTCTTTGTTGTAAATCGGTTTGTTCACTTCCAAGATTTCCGGAAGGTACGTATCCGGAATGACGGAACGAATTGGCCGCCCGATCACGTTCCCTTCGACGCCCAGCATTTGCTTCGCCCGGTCATTAAAAATGGTGATGTTTTCATTGCTGTCGATGGCGATGACGCCTTCGTGCATGGCGTTAAACGCTTCCGTCCGCTCCACGAGCAGCTTGGCGATTTCATGCGGCTCAAGCTCAAACATTTGGCGCTTGATGTGGGAGGCGAGCAGCCAAGCTCCGCTCCCGCCGGCGGCGAGCGACAGAACGACCGCCATGGCGATTTCTTCTTTTAACGTATCGATCGCTTCCCAAAACGTCGGCAATCGGTAAGCGGCGATGGTGACGCCAATTTGTTCATGATCGCGATTCATGATGGGGACGAAGGCGCGCACCACTGTCCCGATTTCTCCGCGCGCTTTTGATGTGTACGTATGCTCCGCGAACGCCGGCCCTTCATCGGCTCCGCGGGAGACGGTGCCAATCATGGCCGGAAGCGGATGGGAAAGGCGGATTTTGTTCATGTCAAGCACAACAATATAATCGGCGTTATGAACGACCCTTACCCGCTCGACGATGGGATTCACGAGCGCCCGGCTTTGCTTGGACCCAACGATGTGCTGCCTCACTTCCGGCAATTCAGACACCGTGCGCGCCGTCAATAAGGCGCGCTGCCGCAATTCGTCTTCTTTCGTCTGGAAAAAATCGCCGATAATGAACAACCCGCTTAGCGACATTGAAAAAGTGACAATGACAAAAATGAAAATGGTAATCTTCCAACGAATCGGCAGCCGGTTCATAGCATGGCCCTCTTTCTCGGACAAACGTGGATGATGATTTATATGAATGGGCGTAAAACCCCTACGCCTTTAGGCTAGGGGATGTAAGCCTTAACCACCTTGTGTTTGAATGTACTTTTGGATAATCTCTTTGCTAACATTTCCAATGCTACATGCGAAGTAACCGTCACTCCAAAAAGTGTGTTCCTTCCAAAAATGTCGAGACAGATATTCACTGTGTTTTTTCCATATCCGATAAGTTGGGAGTTGTTTGAATCACCTAACGATTTCAAGAACGCTCCATTTTGGAGAGTAACGAATTAAGATGTGGATATGGTCTTTGTCTATCTCTTGTTCAATCATTTGCCAACCATAACGATTAGATATCGATTCGATTTCAGTTTTCATATCATTACCAACTTTTAATAATAACTTTTTTCGATACTTACAAACAAATATCAAATGACACAAAAGTAAATGCTTACTGTGGTTTTCAGAAATGGATTCCATTACTTATCCAAACCTTTGCGGATAAGTTCATAAACTGCACCTGCAAAAGTTGAGATATTATGTTTTTTTCTGTATTCTTCGATTCGTACTACTAAATCGACAGGGAATTTAATTAATTTTGGTATACGTTCCATTTTACAATCCTCCTCAGTATATACCATTGACATATATTTCAATTAAGTATATACTTTTAGTATATATTAAAGGAGGTGAAAAATCAATGATTGTAAATAAAGCATATAAGTTTCGACTCTATCCAAACAAAGAACAGCAAATAGTAATTAATAAAACATTTGGTTGTTCCCGATTTGTGTTATTTTTTAGTAAAATGGGATAACACTTACAAAGAAACAGGAAAAGGTCTAACTTATAATTCTTGTTCTGCTCAGTTAACACAATTAAAAAAAGAATTAACTTGGCTAAAAGAAGTAGATAGTATTGCGATTCAATCGTCATTAAAAAATCTTGCTGACGCTTATTCTCGTTTCTTCAAGAAACAAAGTGATAGACCACGTTTTAAGTCTAAAAAAATAAAGTGCAATCCTATACAACCAAATATACTAATGGCAATATTGCTATTAATGGTAATCAAATCAAACTACCAAAACTTGGATGGGTTCGTTTTGCTAAAAGTCGAGAAGTTGAAGGTCGCATTTTAAATGTAACCATTAGACGAAATCCAAGTGGTAAATACTTTGTATCTATTTTAGTTGAAACAGAAGTTCGAGAATTACCTAAAACCAATTCTGCCGTTGGCATTGATGTAGGATTAAAGGATTTCGCTATTTTGTCTGATGGAACAACTTATGCAAATCCTAAATTCTTCCGTAAATTAGAAGAAAAATTAGCAAAAGCACAACGAATTCTTTCTAGACGTACAAAAGGTGGCTCTAATTGGAACAAGCAACGTATTAAAGTTGCACGACTACACGAGAAAATCACAAATGCAAGAAATGATTACTTACACAAAATCACTACCGAGATCGTCAAAAACCACGACATCATCGGTAAGGAACAACGATCGAAAAAAAGGAAATGGTGTTGAGCATGAAGCGAAAATGGAAGTGGTGGAGCCTGTTTTCCCTTTTCCTCGTCGTTCTTGTCAGCTGGGCTGTCAGCCGCCAGACCGTAAAGGAGCAAGTCGTGTATGACGATGAGCAAAAAGGGCTTGAGAAGCAAATTATCGTTTATTTCAGCCACGTGGTTGCTGAAAATACGCCGAAAGGGCTGGCGGCGCAAAAGTTTGCCGAGCTTGTTGAGCAAAAGACAAACGGCCGTGTCAAAGTGGAGGTGTTCGCGAACGGTTCGCTTTATTCGGATGGAGAAGAGCTGGACGCCTTATTGCGCGGCGATGTGCAAATGATTGCTCCGTCGTTTTCGAAAGTGACGGAGCTCATCCCGGAATGGCAAGTGCTTGATTTGCCGTTTTTGTTCCGCGATGATGACCATGTGCGCCGCGTCTTGACCGGCGAGGTGGGAGAGGAATTGCTGCGATTGCTCGAGACAAAGGGGATCAAAGGGCTGGCGTTTTGGAGCAACGGATTCAAACAAATGATGAGTACGGCACGCCCGCTCATCAAGCCCGATGACTTCCGCGGGCTGCGCTTTCGCATTATGCCGAGCGAAGTGATCGAGAAGCAGTTTCGCTTGCTTGGCGGCGAACCGGTCGCTGTTTCGTTTGATCACGTGTACCGGGCGTTGGAGCAACATAAGTTTGACGGGCAAGAAAACACCATTTCCAATTTATATTCGAAGGGGTTCTATAAGTTTCAGCCATATCTCACCATTAGCAATCATGGCTATCTCGGCTATGTGGTGATGGTGAACGAGTCATTTTGGGATCATTTGCCTGTGGACATTCAGCGAAACATCATGGAAGCGATGCGGGAAGCGACCGAGTGGAACTGGCAAAAGGCAAAAGAGCAAAACGAGAAGGAGCTCGCCCAGCTGCGAAGACGCCAAGATGTTCATGTCTACTGGTTGACGGCACAAGAAAAAGAGGAATGGGAGAAGAAATTTTCCCCGCTGTACGAGGCGTATACACGACAGTTTGGCTCGCGGTGGCTCGATGACATTCGCGAGCCGAAATAAGGCTTGGCCGATGATGCTTTTTTCGAAGGCTGATGGCGGGAGAGGAAATTCTGTGCTCCAACAGGGGTGTCCCGAGGATCGGGGCACCCTCGCTTGTCACTTATCCATTAGCACCGGCCGCTTCCCTGTCACGGGATAGGTTGTGTCTTTCTCGAGGGGAGATCGCCTTTTGGGCCAGCTCCTCGCTTATTGCCATATATAAGCACCGGCCGCTTCTCTACCACACCTAAGGGAGGGATCCTCTCTCTTATTTGCTCTATCTACGCGCTGGCGGCTGCTGTCACACCGTATGCTGTGCCGGCTTTTGCGGATAGGCAAACTTTCCGGTCGACCCGTGAAACCTCACATCTTGTCAATCGAGCGAACTGGTTTTTTGCCAGCTTTTTGCGCTTCAAGACCAAAATGACCAAAACGACCATTATCACCATAATATTTTGATTTCCCTGACTTTTCTTTATTATAATGTTGAAAACGTTATCAAAAAAGGGGAAGGAGCGAGGGGAATGCGGGGCAAACTGAAAAATTTGACCGTGCAAGTCATTCTTGGCATTGTTTTCGGGATTATTGTCGGATTTTTATTTCCAGAGTTCGGAACGAAATTAAAAGTGCTGGCCGATGGCTTTATTAAGTTGATCAAAATGGTGATTACCCCGATCATTTTCTTTACCGTTGTCATCGGAATCGGCAATATGGGCGACTTGAAAAAGGTGGGCCGCATCGGCGGCAAGGCGCTCATTTATTTTGAAATTGTCACCACGTTTGCGTTGGCGATTGGGATTGTGGTCGTCAATCTTATCAAGCCAGGGGTTGGGTTTAACACTGACGCGGTAAAAGGCGGCGACATTTCCCAATATACGAAGCAAGCGGAAGAGACGAGCCACGGGTTTGTCGATTTCGTGCTCAGCATCATCCCGGACAACGTCGTTGCCGCAATGGCGAGCGGCCAATTGCTCCCGGTGCTGTTTTTTGCCGTTCTGTTTGGACTGGCAGCGGCCGGTTTAGGGGAAAAAGCGAAACCGGTGCTTTCACTCTTTGAACGAATCGCTGACATTTTCTTTGGTGTGGTCAACCTAGTGATGAAAGTGTCGCCGATCGCAGCGTTCGGCGCCATGGCGTACACGATCGGCACATTCGGCCTCGGTTCGCTCGTGTCGCTCGGCAAACTGATGGGGGCTGTTTACATTACGATGGCGCTCTTTATTTTCATCGTGCTCGGCGGGATTGCCAAGTTTTACGGATTTAACATCCTCAAGTTCCTTGCTTATATCAAAGAAGAGCTGCTGCTTGTCCTTGGCACTTCTTCGTCTGAATCGGCGCTACCGCGGCTGATGGAACGCCTTGAAAAATACGGCTGCTCGAAGTCGGTCGTTGGTCTTGTCGTTCCAACCGGATATTCGTTTAACTTGGATGGCACATCGATTTATTTGTCGATGGCGGCCATTTTCATCGCTCAAGCTTATGGCATTGATTTGAGCATCTGGCAAGAATTAACCTTGCTCGGTGTACTGATGCTTACTTCGAAAGGGGCAGCTGGAGTTACGGGGTCCGGATTTATCACGTTGGCAGCGACTTTAGCAGCGTTTCCGATGATTCCGGTTGAAGGCATCGCCTTGCTGCTTGGGGTCGACCGCTTCATGTCGGAAGCGCGGGCGATTACGAACATGATCGGCAACGCTGTGGCCACGGTCGTTGTGTCGAAAATGGAAAATGAATTTCACCCGAATCGGAATGAAGCTGAGTCTGCCCGTATGACCGCCGTCCAATAAGCGGGCAGTAGCTAAAGGAAAAAATGTCACGCATCCCATCCCGGGGCGCTTTGGAAGACTGGTGAAAAAAACCGCTCATTGCCTTCCAATAGGGGAACGCGGGAAAAGCAGAACTGATCAAACAACGTTTTTCTCGTATTGCCAAGCGGTAGTTACGAATAAATCACTAGCCTCTCCGACCGATGCTCAAAACGAGCGTTCCCTCCGTCCGCCAAAGGCGGGGAAGGGGCAGCAAGGAGCTGGGCTCGT
>NZ_LQYX01000035.1:221343-224900 GCF_001587475.1 Geobacillus sp. B4113_201601 | reverse complement strand
TTTTTTTTTTTTTTTTGGAAACGAGCGGCCGAGCTCCAGTTCCTTTTGATGGTGAAGAATGAAATAAGGTGAAGTGGAAACTGTAATAGGGAGCGAGGGAGCGCGTCCCTCGCTTTTTTGGCGGCAGCGGGTCAGGGATGTTTGGGTGCATATATTTTGCGTTTTCTTCACCGTTTTTCCATAATAAAGCTATACCGATGTTGGAGGGGGAAGCGACGTGAACCATTTGCAAGATTGCGCGGTATTACATAACGGCGTGCGCATGCCGTGGGTTGGCCTTGGCGTCTACAAAGTCAAAGAGGGCGAGGAAGTGAAACGCGCGGTGCGCACCGCGTTGGAAATGGGCTATCGCCATATTGACACGGCTGCTTTTTACGAAAACGAAGAAGGGGTCGGGCAAGCGATCCGCGAATCCGGCATCCCACGTGAGCAAGTGTTTGTGACGACGAAAGTATGGAACACCGACCAAGGGTATGAAACGACGCTAAAGGCGTTTGACAAAAGCTTGAAAAAGCTCGGGTTCGATTATGTGGATTTGTATTTGGTCCATTGGCCGGTGAAAGGGAAATACAAAGAGACGTACAAGGCGCTTGAAAAGCTATATAAAGACGGGTATGTGCGCGCCATTGGCGTCAGCAATTTTCAAATCCATCATTTGCAAGATGTATTGGCCGATTGCGAAATCAAGCCGATGGTCAACCAAGTCGAGTACCATCCGCGCCTGACGCAAAAAGAGCTGCACGCGTTTTGCCGGGAAAACGGCATCCAGCTTGAAGCATGGTCGCCGCTCATGCGCGGGGAAATTTTAAACGAACCGACGATCGTGGAGATTGGGAAGAAATACGGGAAAACGCCGGCGCAAGTCGTGCTGCGCTGGGATTTGCAAAACGGCGTTGTCACGATTCCGAAATCGGTGACGCCGGCACGCATAAAGGAAAACGCAGATCTCTTCGATTTCTCATTGACCGATGAGGAAATGAAACGAATCGATGCATTGAACGCGAACAAGCGGATTGGCCCTGACCCGGACAATTTCAATTTTTGACGAAACGATCGTCTAAACAGCGCCCACGCCGGCGCTGTTTTTTGGTGAGGAACGAAACCAAAGCGGCATGTTTGACGTATGAATTGATGAACAAGTACAATAAATAATAGTATACACATTTGATCATCATTGAAAAAACGGAGGGGCTGCGATGCTATTCCATCCGATGGATATTTTCATTTTTATCGCTTTCTTGATCTCGCTTTGGGCGCAGTGGAAAGTGTCGAGCAACTTCAATGCTTGGTCCGAAGTCCCGGCCTCATCGGGGTTGACAGGGGCAGAAGTGGCGCGCCTGATTTTAGATCGCCACGGCTTGTATCATGTGCCGGTGGAGGTCGTGCCGGGGCGGCTTTCCGACCATTACGATCCGATCTCTCGCACCGTCCGTCTCTCGGAACCGGTGTTTTATGGGCGATCGATCGCTTCCATTTCGGTGGCCGCCCATGAAGTCGGCCATGCCGTTCAGCATCAGCAAGGGTACGCGGCGCTTGTTCTCCGCCACCGGATGTTTCCGGTTGTGAACTTGGCTTCCGGCGTGGCTCCGTTTTTGCTGCTCGTTGGGTTTTTGCTTCATCAATTTTCATTGATCGGTCTCGGCATTTTGTTCTTCTCGCTGGCGGTGGCGTTTCAAGTTATTACACTGCCGGTCGAGTTTAATGCGAGCGCGCGGGCGAAACGGTTTATGCTCGCTGAAGGGATCATCGCTCCAAACGAAACGCGCGGCGTGAACAAAGTGCTCGGCGCGGCGGCGTTGACGTATGTGGCGGCAACGCTGATCTCGGTATTTGAGCTGTTGAAGTATGTGCTGATTTTTGCCCAAGGGAGCAATAATGAAGAGTCGTAAGTGATGGGCCGCCTGTTGTTGGCGGCCTAACGTGGCATCAGTGTGCTGTAGAAACTTTACTGTGCAGGAGGTGTAATCTGGGCGCTTCATCCGCGCTCGGAGACGAATTGGACATAGCCAGTTTGCTGTTGGTGGCATTGCTGATCGCTTGCACCGCCTTTTTTGTCGCTTCCGAATTCGCGATTGTCAAAGTGCGCAGTTCGCGCATTGATCAGTTGGTCAATGAAGGGAACAAACGGGCGGTTGCGGCGAAAAAGGTGATTTCGAACTTGGACGGCTATTTATCGGCGAACCAGCTGGGCATTACTCTTACTTCACTTGGCCTTGGCTGGTTGGGGGAGCCGACGGTGGCGCGGATGTTGCTGCCGCTGTTTGAACGCCTCCACTTATCGGAATCTGTATCGCATTTTTTAGCATTCATCATTTCCTTTTCGCTCATCACCTTTTTGCATGTCGTCGTTGGCGAATTGGCGCCGAAAACGTTCGCCATTCACAAAGCGGAAGCGATTACGCTGTTTACCGCTAAGCCGCTCATCTGGTTTTATAACATCATGTATCCGTTCATTTGGACGCTCAATCATTCGGCGCGGCTGGTGACGCGTCTGTTCGGTCTCAAGCCGGTGGCGGAGCATGAACTGGCCCACTCGGAAGAGGAGCTGCGTCTCATTTTGTCGGAAAGCTACAAAAGCGGGGAGATCAATCAGTCGGAGTACCGCTACGTCAGCAACATTTTCCGCTTTGATGACCGCGTGGCGAAAGAAATCATGGTGCCGCGCAAGGAAATTGTCGCATTGGATCTTAACAAAAGCGTCAAGGAAAACTTGGAGATCATCCGCGAGGAAAAATATACGCGTTATCCCGTCATTGATGGCGATAAGGATCACGTACTCGGCCTCATTAACGTGAAAGAAGTATTTACCGACTTTATCGCCAACCCGTCAAACGAAAAACAAATGAAAGATTACATCCGCCCGATCATTCAAGTCATTGAATCGATTGCAATTCATGATTTGCTTGTGAAAATGCAAAAAGAGCGCATCCATATGGCGATTTTAGTGGACGAATATGGCGGTACGTCCGGACTTGTAACAGTCGAGGACATCTTGGAAGAGATTGTTGGGGAAATTCAGGATGAGTTCGACATTGATGAGACGCCATTGATTCAAAAAATGGATGAGGGATTTGTGCTCGATGGCAAGGTATTGATTAGTGAAGTCAATGATTTGCTGGGCTTGGAGATCGACGATGATGACGTGGATACGATCGGCGGCTGGATTTTGACGAAGCATTATGACATTCAAACCGGTGACAGCGTGGAAATCGATGGTTATTTGTTTACAGTGAAAGAAATGGACGGCCATCATGTGAAGACACTGGAAGTGGTAAAAAAAGAGCCTGAGCAGCCAGAGCCGGGTCAGGAAAACGGGGAGCCGGCACGGGCGGAAGAAGAGCCATTGCATTGGTAAGGCAGAAAAGGCAGACGGAAACGCCGTCTGCCTTTTGCCGTTCTGCCGTGCAAGCGAAATCTAGAAGGGCGGTGATGAAAGGGATGGGTTGCTTCACCGCCTTGTTTCTCAAATGGAGAACCCTTGTGGCACGGGCTTCTCGTTTCACGTCATCCGCCGCGGGCTAGGGGCGGTTGCTGTTTTTCACCATCCTTCTAGAAGA